>NZ_JBEQZJ010000016.1:0-77350 GCF_045223415.1 Hoskinsella mucinilytica
ATGAAAAAACCAGAGCGTAATACTCTGGTTGATCGTTATGATATATAAGGATCTAAAATTTCCTGGAAGCGATCCATGTGTTCTTTCACCCATATCGTAAAGTTTTGTTTACTTGTTGCGGTAGCATCTGCGATTTCCTTAAGAAAGGCTGGTATATCCTGTTCTAAGATGACACCGGCACGTTCTCCGAATACAGCATGGGATAAGGAATCATTTCCTAAAATACTTAATTGAAAGGCTGGCTGAGGTTTCTTATCGATAAGTTTAACGCTACCTTGAAACCCAAATGCACCAATTTGACTTGTGCCACATGAGCTAGGGCAACCACTAAAGAAGCATTTTGGTAGATAATCTGTATTGACATTCTGTGTTCTTAACGTATCAATTGTTTGTTGTAACGCTTTTTGAGAATCACGTAACCCTACTTGACAAGTTGCGGCACCGATACATGCTACACTGGATTCAAAAACATTTGTTGCACCATCTTCTGTTAAAGCAAGTATTGTTTTAGTTTCTTCAGCTGTTAAATGGACAATATACATTCCTTGTTGTGGTGTGATACGAATTTCTACGTCTTCCATATCTTTGATGGCTTCGTATAGTTCCATAAGCTTTTCCGGATGTAAAGTTCCACCGATCGGATGATAATAGACCGCAAAAAGACCTGGCTGTTTTTGTACAAAGATACGAGGATGATCAAGCATTGCGGAAGGTCCGGTTTTTTGAATCAATTGCATAGATACCTCTAAATCATGATGTTGACCTTGCATCGCACGCTCTACTTTTTCTTTAAATTCTTTTTGTAGACCTTCTACCCCTAACGTATCTTGCATATACCTGGTTCTAGCTTTTGCTCGATTTTCATAATTTCCATGTTCCATGAACATCAAAACCATCGTACTAACATAATATAGAATGTGGGCAGGGTTGATATGATCTCCAACTTTGACACCCATTTTCGGATTGTTTCCTAAGCCTCCGGCACAATAAACATCAAAGGTATGATCGGCATTGGCGATAAAGCCTAAGTCTCGGAAATTCGCATGAGATTCATTACGTTCGGTATTGCTGAATGCAACTTTTAATTTTCTAGGCAAGGAATACTTATTGACGATGGATAATAAATATTCTCCAACTGCTTGTGCATAGGGACGTACATCAAAAGTCTCTTCGGGATCAATACCGGATAAGGGAGAGCACATAACGTTTCTTGGGAAATCTCCGCCACCACCTCGACAAACGATGCCATGATCTAACGCATCTTCCATAATGTTTGGTACGCTGCTACTAGCAAGATCATGTAGCTGTATGGTTTGACAGGTTGTCAAATGAGCTTTGTTGACGGAATGTTCTTTGCACACCTTACATACGAAGGCAAGACGATCTTTTGTGACAACACCCTGATTCATTCTCAATCGTAACATAAAGGTTTCCGCACCACGTTGTGCATAGCTTCCGAACCCACCGGAAAAGCCCTTGAATTCTTTTACGCCTAATTCTTTGTTGATGAATTTATCTGTTTGTTCTTTGAATACTTTAATTTCATCCTTCAATTCCTGTAATAATTCTTTTTCCATTTCAATCTCCTTTTTATGAACCTTAACAAGGTTATCATACCACATTTTCACAATCAAGATTTATTTTTTTATACCCCTATTAGATATTCTTATAGTAAATATGTCAAGTGTTCTTGTGTAAGAAAAAAAACTTCTCTATAATAGATAAGAAAGCAGGTGAGGTTCTTGGAATTTGCAGTAATTTCAATCAGTCATAAGCAGGCAAATGAAGCTATTCGAAGTCATGTTGCCTTTATGGATAGTCAGAAAATAGAATGCTATGAACGATTATTAGAGTTAGAAGTTTTCCAAGCGGTCATTGTCGCAACCTGTAATCGTAGTGAATTGTATTTTTTATATGAAGCAGAAGATCAAATAGATGCTGTGATACAATTGTATGAAGCAATGGCTAAAATAGAGATACGACCTTATTTGATGATAAAAAAAGGAAAAGATGCATTGATTTATTTGTATGAGGTTTGTTTGGGATATCATTCTTTGATCATAGGTGAGGATCAAATCGAATCACAAATACAAGCGGCGTATGCTTTTGCGGTTCATATGCAAGCATGTCAAAAACAGATGCATCGGATCTTTCAAAATTGTTTTAAAACAGTGAAACAGATCAAAACAAAGTATCAGATCAGCGCAAACCCGATTTCGCTTCCTTATATAGCCATGTGTATGATAAAAAAGAAAATGGCTTTAAAAGATAAAACCGTATTGATCATTGGTAGTGGCGAAGTTGCGAAGTTATTTTTAACCTATTGTAAAGAAGAGGATGTTAAAGCATTGTATATTTGTAGTCGTCAATTCAAACATGCGCAAATGTTACAGGATGATAAGCGAATTCATATCGTGCCATTTGAAGAACGTTATCACATAGTAAGTCAATGTGATCTTGTATGTTCTGCGACAAGCTCTCCACATCAAATCTTATGCTTCGCCCAATATCCAAAACCCCATTCCAAACAGCTATGTATTGATTTGGCTATGCCATGTGATATCGATAAACGCATTTCATCACTTGGTGTGGAGGTGGTTGGAATTGATGATCTCTCACTTGTGAAAAATGAACATGTAAGACAGCGAGAACAGTTATTAAAGATGGCACATAAGGAATTGATCGATGGAGTAGAGGAAGTGGTCGAATGGTTAGATAGTCAACCGCTTCAGGAAGCGATATCTTCTTTACAAAGGAAAAGCGAGGAGAGTGCCCAAATGGCATATGAGATGATTTTATCTAAAATCGATTTGGATCATCATGAACAGCGCATCGTACAAAAAATTTTAAAGGCTTCTTTTTTTCGTATGATCAAAGAGCCTATGCTGATGCTTTCTAAAAATAAAGAACATCAACAGGAATATCTGAATATGATAACACAACTGTTTCAGACGGAGGAAAAAGGATGAATATCATCGTTGGAACCAGAGGAAGTAAATTAGCACTTCTACAAACAAAACAAATCGTGGATCGACTAAGTGAAGCTTATCCACAACATACATTTGAAATTAAGATCATACAAACACATGGAGATCGTAATCAGCAAGCAAGATTAGATCAAATGAGTACCAGTGGAATCTTTATCAAAGAAATAGAACAACAGCTCTTACAGCATGATATCGATCTTGCTGTACATAGTATGAAAGATATGCCGGCTAGATTAAGCAAAGGCTTAGCCTTGGGTGATGTAATGCTTCGTGAGGATAGTAGAGATGTGTTAGTATTAAGAAACGCTTCCAGTTTACAGGAACTTAGACCACATGCCATCATTGCGACAGGTAGTAAGCGTAGAAAGTATCAGTTATTAGCATATCGCCCTGATTTAAATATTGTCGGTATTCGTGGAAATATCGATACTCGTTTACAGAAAATGGAAGAGGAAGGATTGGATGGCATCGTAGTGGCAGCTGCGGCAATGCATCGGCTGAAGAAAAAGGAATGTATCAGTTATTATTTTTCTGAGGATGAAATGGTACCGGCGACGACACAGGGAGCGATTGGTCTGGAATTACGTGAAGAGGATGAAACCTTAAAAGAAATGATCCATTTATTGGCGAATGAACAAGATACCAGAGAAACAAGGATCGAGCGAGCGTTTTTATATTTGATGAATGGAGGGTGTCATACTCCCATCGGTGCTCGTTGTCATATCGATGAAGACCATATTACGCTTCAATGTGTCTATGGTAAGGAAGACGGCACAGAGTTAAGAAAACAATTGTTTGAAGTTCCTTTATCAAAGGAGCATGAACTAGCAATGATCGCAGCAACAGAAATGAAGAAGGGTTGATACGTATGGGAAAAGTGTATCTTATTGGCGCAGGTTGTGGCAATTATGATTTGATGACAGTTAAGGGAATGGCGATTTTGAAACAGGCTGATTGTGTGCTATATGATCGATTGATCGATCCACAGCTGTTATTGATGTTGAAGGAAAACTGTGAAAAAATCGATGTTGGAAAAGAAAATCATCATCATACCATGCCACAACAAACCATTGAAGAAGTATTGATAGAAAAGGCAAGACAATATCCTTGTGTTGTACGATTAAAGGGAGGGGATCCTTATGTCTTTGGTAGAGGTGGTGAGGAAGCCATAGCACTATCATCTGCAAGGATTGCCTTTGAAGTAGTACCGGGCATATCAAGCTGTATAGCGGCCTTGACTTATGCAGGTTTTCCCATTACGCATAGAGGAATCAATCGAGGCTTTCGTGTGTATAGTGCTCATACCAGTAAGGATACCTTATCTGATTTAGATTATGCATCTATGGCAGAAAGTAAGGATACTTTGGTATTCTTGATGGGGCGAAAGCATAAGCAAGAGCTATTGACACAGCTTTTATTACATGGAAAAGATCGATCAACACCGGTAGCTTTCATTAGCAATGGAGCTCGTTATGATCAAAGGGTCGTGATGACTTCCATAGAAGAAGCACTTCATTGTGAGATTGAAATGGAAAGCCCTTGTACCATTGTGGTAGGTGACGTTATTTCTTTAACCTCAAAAACAAACTTTTTAGATCAATTGCCATTATTAGGGAAACGTATCCTGATCCCGATATTACAAAAAGAGGTCCAAGGGGACTTTTTAAGAGCTCTTGGCGCTATGGTAGAAGAAGTACAGGTGGGATATATTAAGGAACGCTCTCATATGTTGGATGATCTTGATCTTAATACGGTAAACTGTCTTGTATTTACAAGTGTTCATGGTGTAGAGTCTTTCTTTCATCAATTATTAGAAAGTGGGAAAGATGCAAGAAGTTTGGTAGGTATAAAGATCGCTAGCATTGGTAAGAAAACAACAGCAGCTTTACATCGATGTGGGATACAAGCTGATATAGAAACAAAGAAAAGTGATAGTAAACACTTAGCAGAAGTATTAAATCGTCATATCGATCCTATGGATCATGTAGTGATTGCGAAGGCGTCAAATGATAACCATACATTGGAGGAGTCATTGTCATGTGATCATATCACAACGATTCCTCTTTATGCCAGTGTTGCCATTCCTTTTGAAACAGTATATGAACATTATGATGCAATGGTTTTTACCAGTGCGTTTCATGTTCGTGCTTGTAAGGAAATATTACATCAAGCAACACGTTGTTTTTCCATTGGACCTCATACAAGCAAGGCATTACAAGATGAAGGTGTGACATCCATCATAGAAAGCAAACAAGCAGATAAAGCGGTATTGTTAGATATCGTCAGAGAGGAGTTAAGTCATGTATAGAGGAAGAAGATTAAGAAAGCATCAAGTGATACGTTCTATGATGCAAGAAACCAGACTTCATAAAGCAGATTTGATCTATCCTATTTTTGTGGTTGAGGGATCACAAATAAAGGAGGAAATCAGTTCCATGCCGGATGTTTACCATTACTCTATCGATCGTCTACATGAAGTATTAGATGAAATGAAAGCATGTGGTATCCATAGTTGTATCCTATTTGGGATTCCCGAGCATAAGGATGAGGTAGGAAGTGTTGCTTACCAACAGGACGGTATCGTACAAAGGGCCATTTCTTTTATTAAGGAATATGCACCAGAAATGTATGTCATCGGCGATGTTTGTATGTGTGAATATACAAGTCATGGACATTGTGGCATATTGAATGAAGCACATGATGTAGATAATGATGCGACCTTACCTTATTTGAATCAAATTGCGATCAGTTATGCAAAGGCAGGGGTTGATATGGTGGCACCAAGTGATATGATGGATGGACATATTCAAAGCATGCGACAAGCCTTAGATGAAGCAGGATTTACAGACTTACCGATCATGGGGTATAGCGCAAAATTCGCTTCGAGTTATTATGGACCGTTTCGAGAAGCAGCGGATAGTGCGCCTTGTTTTGGTGATCGTAAAAGTTATCAAATGGATATCGCCAATGGAGAAGAAGCGCAAAGAGAAATCGATGCGGATATCATGGAAGGGGCAGATATCATCATGGTAAAGCCGGCATTGAGCTATCTTGATGTCGTAGCACGTGCAAAGGATCGGTTGCGTATGCCACTTTGCGTCTATAATGTGAGTGGGGAATATAGTATGTTGTTACATGCCGTACATAGTGGCTTAATGAAAGAAGAAGTCATCTATGAAAGCATCTTATCGATGAAACGAGCAGGAGCGGATTTGATCATCACCTATTTTGCCTTATATTTGGCAAGATTATTGGATGAGCGAGGTGTCGCATGAAGCATGAACAAAGCAATGCATGGTATCAACATGCATGTCATCTCATTCCCGGTGGTGTAGATTCTCCTGTACGTGCCTTTGCCAATGTGCAAACGGATCCTATCTTTATTGACCATGCATCAGGTAGCCATATCTACGATGTAGATGGAAATGATTATTTGGATTATATTTGTTCTTGGGGTCCCATGATCCTTGGACATGCGCATCCTTTTCTACAAGCAGGATTAGAAAGTGTGATTCAAAAGGGAATCAGTTATGGATTATGTACGCCAAATGAAGTAGCACTGGCTTCTTTGATCGTAGAGGCATATGATGGGATTGACATGGTACGTATGGTGAATTCCGGAACGGAAGCAACCATGAGTGCCATTCGTGTCGCAAGAGGGTATACCAAACGGGATAAAATCGTGAAATTTGAAGGTTGTTATCATGGTCATAGTGATGGGCTATTGGTAAGATCGGGATCAGGAGCTTTGACTTTTGGGACACCAACAAGTCCTGGGGTACCTGCAGATATCGTGAAAAACACTTTGGTATGTCAATATAATTCCATTGCTTCTTTCAAAGCTTGTATCGAAGCAAATCTCAATGAAATCGGCTGTGTCATCATTGAACCGATTGCCGGGAACATGGGCTTGATACCGGCTGAGCGAAGTTTTTTGTTGGAATTAAGAGCACTTTGTGATCAACATGGTATTGTTTTGATCTTTGATGAAGTAATCAGTGGTTTTCGTATTGCTTATGGTGGAGCTGCACAATATTATGGAGTGAAACCGGATATGGCTTGTTTTGGGAAGATCATTGGGGCAGGTTTACCCGTGGGAGCTTATGGAGGACGAAAGGAAATCATGGAAATGGTTTCTCCTGTTGGTCCTGTTTATCAAGCAGGTACCTTATCCGGAAATCCTTTGGCTATGTATCTAGGCACAAGATTATTGACTTATTTAAGAGATCATCAGGAGATTTATCAAACTTTAAATGAAAAGGGTCGATACTTTCAACGAGGAATCCAACAAGCCTTAGATCAATATCATTTGCCTTATCGAATACATCAATGCGGAAGTCTATTGACCTTGTTTTTTTGTGATCATGATGTTCATTCTTATCAAGATGTTGAACATCTTGACAAGGAAGCTTTTATCAAATATTTCCGATATTTATTGGAACATGGAATTTTGATACCACCATCTCCATATGAATGTATGTTTTTATCAGATGCACATACCAAAAAAGAGCTTGATCAAACGATATCCATCATAGAAGGGGCTTGTCAGGTACTTGTATCATGATGGTCGATCTTGATTGTAGGCATCAAAGGGTATTGATCGTAGGTGGAGGAGCGATGGCGCTTCGTAAGGTCCATCAATATCTAAGTGCTCAAGCACAGGTCATTGTGGTTGCTAAAAAGATAAATGAGGAATTCTTGACACTTCCTGTTACGATCATCGAATCTGACTATGATGAAGCCTTTCTGAAAGATTGTTTTCTTGTTCATGCGGCAACTGATGATGCCAGTCTAAACGAACAAATCGTCAAAGATGGTAGAAATAAGGGAATCTATTGCTTATCAGTGACGCCTTCCAGTAGTGTATTGCATAGTGTATTATCTTATGAAGATGAATATTTACAATGTGCTCTTTCTACAAAGGGCGCATATCCTGCATTCAATCGAGTTTTTCTACAACGATTGATGGAAGTATATAATGAGGAATATAAGGATAAGTTACCCTATTTGAAGGAACTGCGAACCTATTTGATTTCACAAATTCAAGAGAAAGAAATCTTACATGAGCTACTCAAAACATTACCAAAACAACCATGTTCCTTTTTATCTTTCTTATGTGATGCGATTAAGATGAAACAAGCAAAATTGCTTGTGTTTCATGGTGTACGATATCCCGATACCCTAACCAAAGATGTCTTTGACTTCCTTCAAGAGGTAACATTAGCCAATAACGTACCATGTTATGTTGCATATTTATCACAAGCAGTACAAACAAGCTTAAATGAAAAGAATCGATTGGTGGTACCGTTCAAAGAAATCCTGACGTATCTTCAACTATGTAAGGTCGATACTTTGTTATATCCAATGCTTCTGCAAGAGGGGCGCTTTTATGAGCAAATCAAGAAAACGAATGAAACTTTTGAAATCGCACCGTTACCATTTTCCACGCTATCTCAGGTTCAAGAATTGATTCAGTGTATCCATAGGGCTTATCATAAAGAACAACAGACGTTGTTGATCGTTTATCATTCCAGTGAATCAGGTAACTTTGCGTCATTGATCAAAGATATAAAGGTTCCAAAGGATACCATGTTTTGTTGCGAGAAACAATTAGACAAGCTGGATGTTGCTTCGTGTTTTAAACAGGTGTGTGTTTATTCTTTATTGATGCTATCCGGTTATCATATGGAAATTGATGGACAAAGAATCATACAACGATTGAAAGATCATGATGTCACATTGGTTCAACAAAGCTGTATCAGTGATCCGGCATTAAAACCTCTTATGATATCAAAACTTACTTCCTAAAGACGTTGCTTCTGCAAGGTCTTTTTTTTCATCATAACGCATAGGATATGGTGAGGTTGATAACAATGAAAAAACTATGTCTGATCTTTTTGAGTCTATGTTTGCTACTTCCATCGATCACTTTGCCCATCTATGGTGAAGAAAAGAAGCAACAGGAATCAAGCGGGGAATTGGCAGCGAGTGCCAAGGGAGTGTACTTATGTGAAAATACAACAGGAAAAGTGATTTATGCCAGAAATGAAAAAGAAAAATTATATCCGGCATCAATGACGAAAATGATGGGATTGCTTTTGATTTTTGAATCGCTACATGATGGTAAGCTTCAATGGGATGATAGCGTAACAACAAGTGAATATGCCGCCAGCATGGGAGGAAGCCAAGTGTTTCTAGAGGTTGGGGAAACCATGAGCGTAGAGGACATGGTCAAAAGTATCTGTATTGCATCTGCCAATGATGCGATGGTAGCAATGGGAGAAAAAATAGGTGGTACCACAGAAGGTTTCGTGGAAATGATGAATGAAAAAGCAAAGGAATTAAAATTGGAGAATACCCATTTTATGAATCCAACAGGATTACATGATCCCGATCACTATTCTTGTGCTAAGGATATGGCGATCATTGCTCGTGCCTTGATCAAAGAAGGCAAAGAGGATCTATTAAAGATCACCAGTACCTATGATGCTTATATCAGAGAAGATAGTGATGCGAAATTCTGGTTGGTAAATACGAATAAGCTGTTAAAACAATATCCGGGAGTAGATGGGTTGAAAACCGGTTTTACCACCGAAGCTCTTTCTTGTATCACTACAACAGCGAAAAAGGACGGATTGCGTTTGATTGGTGTGGTCATGGGGGAACCGAGCAGTAAGGTAAGAAATAAAGAAATGATACAACTATTAGATTATGGATTCTCACAATATGAGCAAAGTGTGTTATATAAAAAAGGAACGACGATACAAACCCAAAAAGTGGAAAACGGAAAGCCTGATACGGTGGATCTTGTGACCATGGAGGATGCTGTCTATGTATATCAAAAGGGATCTACACCAAAAGAAACAAAAAAAGAAATCATTCTGGAACAAAAAGAATTACCATATCATAAAGGCAAAAAGATCGGACATATGAAGATTGAAATGTCAGATGGCTATACCATGCAAATTGATATCGCTGCCGGACAAGACATCGCACCCTTAAATTTTTTGGATATCTTTATGAAAACGTTTGAGGATATTTTTGTCAATAGTTAATTGAAACGTGTGGGCATATACTAACTTCGCAAAGGAAGTGTAAACATATGACAAATATTGTTTGGATCATCGTTTTTCTCTCTGTCGCCGGCTTATTTCTTTTATTGTATTCCCTGTTGAAAGTTGCTCATGATGCAGATGAACAAGCGGGCTATATGGAAGAATATGGTATGGATTTTGATGATGAAGATGATGATATGGGCATGTCTTAGGACATGCTTTTCTTGTCTAGTTTTGTTAGCTTTTGACAACCTTTGGCGATTATCCACAAGCCGAAAATGAAAAGTGATAAGATAAGGAACGTGAAAGGGTGATGAACATGAAACATCAGTTTAAAGATGGCATATTGTACTTCTATTTCTTTGGTGAATTAGACAATCTCAGTGTGACCAATCTAAAGCAGATCTGTATTGATCTGATTGAACAATATCAACCGAAAATGGTAAAGCTTGATTTTGAAGAGGTCAGCTTTGTGGATAGTACAGGCATTGGATTTGTACTGGCACGATATAAACAGCTGAAAAAGAAACATGCAGAACTTGTGATCTGTAATTTATCTAAAACAAATGAAAAGCTGTTTCAGATGTCCGGGATCTTTCAGATCATACGGTATGAAAGAAATGGGGTAAAGCTATGAATAAAATGAAATTGGAATTTGACAGTAAGCTGGAAAATGAAGCCTTTGCGAGAACTGCTACCGTGGCATTTTTGATGCCATTGGATCTGTCTATGGAAGATGTTATGGAAATCAAGACGATATTGGCAGAAGCAATTGTCAATGCAATGATTCATGGTTATGAAGGTAAAGAAGATGGTGTGATCTTATTAGAGGTCAGTTATGATGAAACCTATATTTATATTCATGTACGTGATGAAGGTTGTGGCATTGAGGATATCAAACAGGCCATGCAACCAATGTATACAAGTAAAGAGTATTTAGAGCGAAGTGGCATGGGCATGACGATCATGCAGACCTTTGCGGATGAATTTATCATCAAAAGTGAAAAAGACAAGGGATGCGATCTACATATCAAAAAGAAAATCAATCATGGAAACCAAGAAGAGCAATGAAGAATTAATTGCATTGATTCAACAGGGGGACAAGGAGGCCAGAGATGAATTTGTAAAGGCGAATACACCTTTGGTCTATGCAATCGTCAAGCGATTTCATAAGCCAAGACAAAGCAATGATGATCTGTTTCAGATCGGTTGTGTTGGTTTGATGAAGGCGCTCAATCATTTTGATGTCAGCTATGGAGTGAAATTTTCTACTTATGCGGTTCCTATCATCATGGGAGAAATCAAACGATATTTTCGAGATGATGGCAGTATGCGAATCTCACGCTCGATCAAAGAAGGCTATCTGACCATGTTAAAAAGTAAGGAAGCATTGTTTCAAAAGCTACACCATGAGCCAACTTATCAAGAAATCGCAGATGATCTTGGTATGGATGTCGGTGATGTGATCGTTGCTTTTGAGGCCAATCAATTCGTTTACTCTCTTGATGAAACCATTTATGAAAACGATGGCTCTCCCATTGTCTTAGAAGATAAAGTGAAAAATCGCAAGGAAGAAGATGTCGTGATGAGCGTGAGTCTAAAAGAAGAAATCAAACGCTTAGATGCAAGAGATCAACTGTTACTACACTATCGTTATGATTTAAGTATGAAACAAGAAGATATTGCGAAAAAGCTGAATGTCTCCCAGGTTCAGGTATCCCGTCTGGAAAAAAAGATATTGAAAAAATTAAAGGAGCGTCTAGTGAATGACTAGATGCTTTTCTTGTGATAGAATATTGTTTTCTCTATGAAAAAAGTATGATATAATATCGGGAAGAGTAAGGATGTGAGAACATGTCGTTTGCACAGGTCTATGAACTGAGCGACTATGAAAAAACAGCTATTTATAAAGAAATGGCAGAGAATTTTTATGAAGATGATCTATATCGTACCGTGTTTCCCAACGAAATATCTAGAAGAAGAATGGTCAAATATTTCTTCAAGCATTATTTGCATGCGATTTGTCCCTATTGTCATTTTATCGCTGACAGTAAAGAACTAAATAGCGTAGCAATCGTGTATGATTCTCGTTTAGAGGTATCATGGACGTATCATGTACGTTTATTCTTTTTGAATATCAAGATGATACCGATGTTATTGTCCCTACATTCTTTTGCCAGTATCTGGCATGTCATTAAATGTTGGGATATGTTTACGAGTAGATGGGTAAAGGAATTCGTCAATCATGATCACTATCATATCGATATGATGTTTACAAAAGGATCCATGAGAGGAAAAGGATTGGCAAGACATTTGATGGATGTGGTTTGTAAGGATGCGAAAGAGCACGGGATGGATGTTACGATGGAAACGCATCATAAAGATAATTTATCTTTATATGAAAGTGCCGGTTTCAAGCTGATGAGCGTCATTACTCATACGAATTACGATTTAAAACAGTATTGTCTGTTGATAAGAAATGATTGAGGTGAACAAATGAATTTAAAACATAGAGTAAAGCATTTTTGGCAATATTTCGAAACGATACAAAAAGACATCGAGCTTTGTTTGAAGGAACATGATCAACACGAATTGAATCATTTATTAGAGGATCTGAATGCACGCTTGGTGAATATCGTAGGAACCAAGATGGAAGTAGAGCTAAATGAGAATGGTTTCTATGAAATGACCTTTCCAAGTGGTGGAGATAAAAATGTACAGTTCTGTACTGCCTTATTGATCAAGGATGCTCCTCAACAATTAAAGGAAGATTGGATCTTAAATGCTTGGCGTCCGCCATTAAGTGAAAAAGCGTTAAATAGTTTTATCGATTGTAATGGAAAGCATTATACAGGTGCCGATTTTAAGGTGTATTATAACATCAATACCGACTTGAAGATGTTGGATATCAAGGTGTATAGTGAAGCCTTCAAAGGTATGGATGAAGATTATCGAAATCGTCTGACTGCGTATATGTTGGAACTGTTTATCGGTGAATTGGAGCTAGAAGCACGAATCAATAGCATCGAAACGATACTAGAGGAAAGTGAAGAAGAGGATGTTTGTTTGCTTCCAAACTTTTATGAAGATATTTGTGATATCATCATCGATGAGGAATGGAGCGAATATCATGATCCAACGATGATCTATATGGCATATAAGTTAGATGAGAAGCTTCCAAGTGAAACCTTACGTAAGGATATGAAAATGATCATTACCACCAATCCTCAATTACAAGAAGAACTCTTAAATCAAGAGTATGAATCTTGTAAAGAAATGAAACAAAGAGGTGCGGAATATGGTTATTTATTCTATGAAGTTTTATATGAAGATGAAAAAGAAGCGTTGTTAAGACAACAGCTGGAAAAAGAAATCAATAAGATGTTGTACGATATGTCGATTGCAAGAACCATTGGTGGGGCAATCGGTATTCATTATTCCTATATTGATGTAGCTGTGTTTGATGTGGATGGCTTTTTGATCGCATTGGAAAAAATGAATGAAAAGATGAAGTTTAAACTATATTATCGTCCTTTTTTAACTGATTAGACTGATCAAATACGATCGGTCTTTTTTTAAGGCCAGTTTTTTCACTAGAAAGCTTAAGATCAACATTTTGACTTAGAAGACATGATAAAAAAATTCTGATTTCCATTGTTCTCCTTCTTTTCTTTATGATGTGATGATAGTAGGTCTGGCAAATAAAACGATGTTACTGAGAAAGCGAGTATCTGTTTAGGTGTGGAGTCTTTGTTTTCATATGATCCATTTTCTTACGTTTGCAAACAGCTTTACTACATAGGAAAATCATGGTAATATTTATGTGACATATATGTGATGATGGCAAAAAAGATCACATTAGAGTGAAAGAGGTAAGAATATGAAAAAATTGCTATGCTGTCTGCTGGCTTTTTCCATGCTACAAATGCCTATGGCATCGTTTGCGAAAGAAGAAGACCAGATGAAGACGAACACATCGAACGCAACTGGGCAATTAATTGCAGATGTGGATTTTACGCTTGTCTTAGAATCTAAAGACATGGATATGAATCTTTCGCTGGAAAAGGATGGGGAGCATGTAAGTACGCCATTATTTGCTACATCCGATACGATGAGTGGAAGTATTGAGGGAAAAGAAATCCAATGGAATGCTGAAGTAGAAGAAGGTACGCAGATTTCCAATGTGCATATCACGATGGATAACCTTCCTTTGGGTACTTATACCCTAACACTTCAAGGTAGTGGATTTCATACCCTAGTTCAGGAAGTGGAAATTAAAAACTACAGCAAATATCTTCATATCGATGATACTTCAGTCTTTTTGATGGGAGATGTCAATGATGATGGAGTGGTCAATGATGAAGATTATCAATTGGTATGGAATGCCATTGATCAAAAGGATCCGGGACGCTATGACATCAATAAAGATGGTGTGGTTGACATTCAGGATCTAAGTTATGTGCATGTCAATCTTGGAAATGTGTTACAACCGGCCAAAGAATCTCTCGCTAATCCAATTTTGACAGCATCCGATATTGATCTGGCAATCGATGAAGATGATTATCTCGTCAAAGGAAGTATCGTAGATCTTGTACAACCACAGGCTAAGCCACTTGTAGTTGGATTTCAAGATCATACGCAAACCATATCTCAAGAACATCCTGTCGATATTCCGATCGTGATGAAAGAACCGGTTCAAATGAATAAGATCAATATTGACCCAGGCGATGGGGAAGATGGTATTACATCAGGTATGGTCAGTGTTATGTATTTAGATGAAAGTAATCAAATGCAAGAACTTACGTATCCTTTTGATATGATCCAACGATATTATCGTAGTGCTAGGGCACAAGATAGCATTGTCATCGATCTTGGAAAACAAATTGCTGTCAAGGAAATCAAAATTAAGGTTACAGGAAATCGTAACAATACCAACCTAGCAGAAATCTCTAAGGTAACATTCTTAAATGATGTCTATGAGAAGATTCCCGAACCTCAAGCTGCTTATCCGAAAAATGTACAAGCAATCGGTGGTAATGAATCCATTGCGGTTAGTTGGAATGAAGTGGTCAATGTAACCGGTTATGAAGTAAAATACATCGGTTATGATGTCAAAACGAAACAGATGGCAGAAAAAACGATCAAAACACAAACCAACGAAGTAACGCTGACCGGTTTAAAAAATTATGAATCTTATATTGTATCCGTACAATCCATCAATGGAGATTGGTCAAGTGGATATGGTGAAAGTGTCAAAGTGGTACCTATGCCAACAAGTGTTCCTGAACAGGCAACCGGTGTGAATGCTACAGGAGGCTATCGTCAGATTCGTGTCAATTGGCAAAAGGCAAAGAATGCGTCCTCCTATCATTTATATTATCGTATCAAGGATCAAGGAGAATATCAGGAGATCCAATCCATCAAAGAAACGTCTTACTTATTAGAAGATCTTGAAGATGGTGAAACTTATCAGATCTATGTGCGTGCAGCAAACGAAATCGGATTAGGACCTAAATCATCGATCGTTGCCGCAAAAACAACGGATTTGGCATTGGCCGTTACTCCAAAGTATCATTTGATCAATCGTTCTATGGGCTCAGGTGTTACCACGAAGGGTATCAAAGACGTCATCTATCCGGTTAACATCAATCCGAATGATTATGATTTCGAATATGATAAATTTGATATCGTCGATGATGATGAAACCAGCTATTGGAATTTTAATTCCTGGGATGCCGGAGGCTTTAATGCAGGCAAACCAAGTCCGATCGTAGAATTTGAGGAAACACATGAATTTGGAGAATTTGTCGTGCTTCCAAGTTATAACACACAGGGTGGTTATGGTTATGTTCAGATTCGATATTGGGATGAACAGGGCAACATCGTCTTAGTGAAAGATGCAAGCATGAAATCTTGTAAGGATGTGAATGGACGTGTATACTATCGTATCAAATTAGCTTCACCGATCACATCTTCTAAGATTCAGATCAATCTCGCACAATCTTGGGTCTCACCTAACTATGTGAGAATCAGCGAATTGAAGTTTTATGAATATGATTCCTTGGAAAAAGACATCAATGCTTTATTTGCGGATGATCTTCAAGTGGAATTAAATCCTGATGTGACACAAGCAACGATCGATGCGTTAAGGACAAGATTGGAAACAAAGAGCCAAGGAGAAAAGCATCCGGATTATGAAACCTTGAATCAAGATCTTACTTATGCAGAAGAAATCTTAAATGATGCAGACCTAAGTGATGAGATCATGGTCGTTGATCAAACGATATCTACCGCTAATGATAGTGGAAAAGGGTATTCTTATGGTTTAAGTGATTTACAGCCATTGGGCTTTGCGGCCAAAGCAAATGATGAAATCACGGTATATCTAGGTAAGGATGCTAAAGTCAAAGGAAAGGTACAACTTGTATTCTCTCAACCATATGCGACACCTGATAAATGGAAGATCGTACAGGATCTAAAGGTTGGAAAAAACGTCATTACCGTACCAGATATCACCTCTAAAGATATCGAACATGGAGGATCTTTATACATTCGTTATACCGGAACAACACCAAGTTATGATCCATCCACCGCTATGATCAAAGTACGTATCAGTCGAGCAGTAGATATCCCTTATTTGAATCTTAGCGGCATGAGTGATGAAACACAAATGAAACAAGTAATCGGGGAGTATATCGATGAATTAGAACAATATGTTACACAACTGCGTCAAAGTTCATCTGATTATAGTGAGGCAGCACAGGCACTGAATGTGAGCGAACTGGCAACTGATCAAATGTTGTTCTCGCTTCCTGCAACTAAGGTATTAGAAGGTATCAAAGGAACCAGCAATGATCGAAACGATTGGATAGAACGTTTATATCAAAACGAATTAGCGGCAGAACAATTAATGGATATGACCTATGCACAAAAAGGTTTTTCAAAAGATGCACAGGATGTCTTAGATCAGAAATCACGTACCAGAATGAACATTCGTTATATGGATGTACAAAATGCGTTTATGTATGCAGGTGGTGCTCATGTAGGTATTCCTTATGGCTCTGCATCCGGTTTGATGAAAGGAACGCCATATACATGTCCTATAGATTCATCAGAAAAATGTTATGGGGGAGCGTTGTATGGATGGGGCATTTCTCATGAAATCGGTCATGTCATGGATCAAAGCAATGGGGCATATCCGGAAATTTCAAATAATGTTGTCGCATTGTATTCTTCTACCATCGATGAAACATCGTTCTCGAGAATCGGAAATTATAAAGATGATTATACAAAGATATATGAAAAAGTAACAAGCAATACCATCGGTTATTCTTCTAGTGTATTTACACAGCTCGGTATGTATTGGCAATTACATCTTGCTTATGATGATCAATATATTCGCCCAAATGATACAAGTGGTGTATTGGCGAAGATGTATCAAGCATATCGTCACCATAGTGCTGATGGAGCTGACAAGGATAATTTATTGATCCGTATGGCATCTGTTGGCGCAGGAAAAGATCTAAGTGATTACTTTAAACATTGGGGCTTGGTCGCTACGGAAGAAACCAAGCAGTGGTTAAAAGATCGAGGCTTAAAGGAAGAAACCAAACCTATCTATTATTTAAATGAAACCGCACGTAGAAAACGTATAGAAGGTACAGCCGAAATGGCACAAGGAACAACCCTTTCTGTGACATTGGATCATGATGCTCAACATGGAAATGATAGTAAGCAAGCAGTACTTCATATGAGCGTGGATCAATCACAAGATGCGATTCTGGGTTATGAGATTTATCGTAATGGAGAAGTGATCGCCTTTACCAATGAACAAGAGTTTAAAGATACCATAACAACTTCTAACAATCGTGTGTATACCTATGAAGTGATTGCCTATGACTATGCTTTACAGCCTACCAATAAGGTAGTATTGGATCCAATCAAGATCAGTCATGATGGTAGTATCAATAAACAAGACTGGGTATATCAAAGCAATGCCATCAACGATCAAATGATCGAAGGTGATGATGAAATGAGAAAGCTTCCATTGGATCAATTGTTTGATGGAAACTATGACAACACTTATGAAGGTAAGGTTACAAAGGGGAATGTTGAAATCATCGTCGATATGAACAAAAATCAACCGGTTATTGGATTTAAATACAGCATGGCAAAGGATGGCACACATCCGCCAAAAGATTATGAAGTTATGATCAGTCAAGATAAGAAAAACTGGAAAAGTGTCGCAAAGGGTAAACTGAATACCACAGATGATACACAGACGGTTTTCTTTACCAGTGATCAAGATACAGAAAGCAACAAATTGGAAATCTTTGATGCTCAGTACGTAAAATTTGTATGGAAACAATCAGAAGTATCCATTGCGGAGCTAGATGTCTTATCTCCTCCAGGAGACAATATAGAGCTATCACAAGATGAAATCGGCATATTAAAACAGGATCATACGTATGCACAAGGGAAAACGATTCCGAAAGGTTCTTTGGTTTTCACCGGAGAATATCGTGGTAATCCTGCATTCAATGCAGTCTTATTGTTGAATGAACGTGATGAAGTCATTGCGGATGCACAAGGAGAAGCAAGTTCCATTTTATTGGCAACCATTCCAGAACATACGCCACTAGATGAGATAGCAAGTGGTCGATGGATCTATTGGATAGAGCCTGAATATTTAGATGAGGCTTTGAATTTTACCAGTGTCAAAGCACAGCTTTATCGTGTAGATGATGCACAAGAAAACAGTGGACAGCGTTTGGTAAGTGATACCTTAATGGTGGATATGCCAAAGACTTTACCGGATATTACACTTACAGGAGGGAAATAGGGTATGAAAATAAGAAACATGGTCGTAACGTTACTGGTGGCATGTAGCTGTTTCCTTACATCGGTAAGTGCAAGCGAAACACCTGAAATCATCGTTACGGCAAAAGAAGAAAATAAAGCTCAATTACAAATCAAGGGAATCGGCAATGTCAATGCCTTTTCCCTTAACCTAAAGCTAACAGGTGATGGAGAATTATCGGGATTAGAACCAAGTGATGCTATGATCTCACAAGGTGCTAAGGTCAATTATCGTTATCACCAAGAAACCAAAGAATTAGATATTTATGTAACAAGTAAACAAAGCTTTACCTATGAACAAACATTGGATGTTGCCGACATTTACTTTACAACTTCGAAAGACACGCTGATGAACGTAACCATGAATGAAGAGAAAGCAGGTCTTACTACCGTAAACAAAACAACGAAGACCAATGAAATGGAAGCAATCCTATCCGCAGATCCGATTGCCATAAAGTCAGAATCTAAGGATCCTGATGAGGAAGAACAACCAAAGGTAGAGAATATAACACTTCAGGATCAAACGACAGGGATCGTTTTAGAAGCAACCTCAGATGTGATAGCGAAACAGACTTCCATGAAGGTTCAACAAATATCTGATGAAACTCAATTATATGATTTCAAACAACAGCTAAAGGAAGTTTCCTCTACCTTTACGGCATATGAAATCAGCTTATGGGATGGCACCACACAAATTCAACCAAAAGGGAAGGTACGTATCAGCATGCCTTTGCTTGCCGGATATGATCCAGATCAAATAGCAATCTATCAAATCAAAAACGAGCTACAAATCTTTGATATCACCATACAAGATCACATGGTTATGTTTGAAACCGATGATTTGGATGGTGTGTTCGCATTAACCAAAAAGGATCCAAAACAAATCATTGTAGAGGAAGATGAAATGCAAAATGGTTCACAAGGAGAAGATGGTCAAAAACAACCATCTACTGATCAAAAAGGAACAGATACAGGAGATCATAGCAATCGTTCTCTTTATCTAACGTTATTACTGATTTCTGCAGGATGCTTAAGTTTTGTAGGTTATAAAAAGTATAAAAAACATAGTTAAAATGGATATCTGAGCAAAGATATCCTTTTTTTTCATCCAAAACTGAAAAAAACGATATAAAATCACATTTATGTCACGAATAAATAAGAAAAGGATTAAATATCACAAAAAGGTCACAAAAACTTCAGTCATCTGTTTACACGTGATTTTTTTGCGAGTATAGTATAGATAGACAAGCGGTATTCTCAGTATTTATGTTACAAAACAGAGTATCGAACAAGAACTAAGGGAGGCAACATACATGAAAAAGATAGATATGAAATCAAAAATGTTAAAATATAGTACTTGCACCGTATTAGGTGCCGGAATGATTTGTGCACTTGCATTCGGAAACACAGCACCAACAGCTAAGGAAGATAAAACCGCCGCAATCGGTGTTGTCGGTATCGATAGTGCCGCAAAAGATGCAGTAAAATCTATCGAACAGGTTTCAACGAAAAAGAGTGCAAAGAAAGATCAGGAACAAGCAGAAACTAAAACCAAAGAAAAAGAACAACAAGAAGAAGTAGCACAGGAAACGCAAACACAAACACAAACACAAACGCAACAAGCTCAAGAACAAGAATCTTCTACGCAAAAGGAAACAGCACCTGTTTCCAAACAAACAAGTGCCCCTAAACAACAAGAAGCAGCTCCACAGCCTGCCACAGAAAACATTACAAGTCCAATTGCGCAAACCGCTCTTTCTTTGGTAGGCTCTCAGATGTATTGTGAAGAAGTCGCAGAAGCTAGTATCAATGCAGTAGGAAGAAGTGCTTGGATCACCAAGACTTATATGGATGGGGATGTACAAGTAGTAGAAGATACCATGGGTCCTGATAACTTCTTACAAATTGCATCTCAAGTATCTCTAAACAACCTACAACCAGGGGATTTATTATGGTACGCAAACAATGGTGGTGGAGGAAGCCACATTGCGGTATATGTTGGAAATAATCAAGCTGTACATGGTGGATACAACGGAAGAAACGTTGTACTTGCTGGTATCTATTTACCAGGTGCATCTACACCTATCGGATTACGTGTGTAATCCGTTTTTTTTATGTTTATGTTTCGACATTTTACGACACTTGATTTCATATACTGATAACAGGTGATAAAAATGTTGTCCACGTTATTTGAATTATTGTCAAATGCATTATGTTATGTAGGATATATCAGAAATAACAGTTTTCTTCAACCTTTAGATAAAGAAGAAGAGGCTACCTGTATCGCAAAGCTAAGCGAGCATGATGAAGAATCTCGCAATAAGCTGATTGAGCATAATCTAAGATTGGTTGCTCATATCGTAAAGAAATACGATATTCGTAAGGAACAAAAAGAAGACTTGATCAGTATCGGTACCATCGGACTCATCAAAGCCATTGATTCTTTTAAACCGGAAAAAGGACATAAACTAACGACTTATGCCAGTAAATGTATTGAAAATGAGATCTTGATGTATTTAAGAAGCAGTAAAAACTATTTCCAAAATGTTTCTTTGAATGAAGCTATCGCTACGGATAAAGATGGAAGTGAAATTACCTTGATCGATGCCATTAGCGCACCGGAAGAGAATATTATCGAAGATATGATCTTAGAAGATAATGTCGCAAAGCTCAAACGCTTTATTCATGTACTTGATGGAAGAGAACTGGAAATCATTACCAAACGTTTTGGCTTATATGGACAAAAGGAACAGACACAAAGAGAAATTGCAAAACAGATGAATATCTCACGTTCCTATGTTTCCCGAATCGAAAAAAGAGCCTTTATGAAGATCTATCGAGAGTTTCAAAAGGACGAAAAAAAACGAAAATGCATAAAATGAATCAGCTACCCCTAAGTGGGCAGCTTTTCTTTTTGTCAAGGGAATTTTGTTTCCAGTTACTTACAGATGACTTGTGCGTATAGTGGTAAAACATCAAGGGAAGACTTCTAGTACACAAGGCTAGGAGGTTAGGAAATGAGTCGTTATAAAGTAGAAATAAGTGGTATTAACACATCTTCGTTAACAGTGCTGAGCAATGCGGAAATGAAGGAATTGTTTGTAGCTCTTCAATCAGGAGATGAAAGCGCAAAGGAAACCCTGATCAAAGGAAATCTAAAGCTTGTCTTAAGTATCGTACAGCGATTTCATAATCGTTGTGAAAATATGGATGATTTATTTCAGGTGGGTTGTATCGGTCTTGTGAAATCCATTGATAATTTTGATTTAAAGCATGAGGTACGATTTTCAACCTATGCGGTACCTATGATCATGGGAGAAATCAAACGTTATTTAAGAGATAATCAAGTCATACGAGTATCCAGACACTTAAAAGATCTTGCCTATAAGGCATTTCAAGTAAAAGAAGAATATATCCATACGCATCAAAAGGAACCGAGTGTAAGTTATCTTGCCAGCGTATTAGAAGTAAAGGAAAAGGATATCGTAGATGCATTGGACTCTACACAATCGGTATTAAGTATTTTTGAACCGGTCTATAACAGTGATGGAGATGAGTTGTTTCTATTAGATCAAATCAAGGATGAGCATAATGAAATCGAAAAGCTATCGAATATCATGGCATTGAAAAAAAGTATGAAGCATTTAAAAGAAAAAGAATTGGAGATCATTCAGAAACGGTATTATGATGATATGACACAAACCGAAATTGCCAATGAACTCGGTATTTCTCAAGCACAAGTATCCCGATTAGAAAAAAATGCCATAGCGGCATTGAGAAAAGAAATCGAAAACTAGAACATTTATCACAAAACTACATACAATAGAACAGGTGAAGAAAATGAGATACTGTGAAATTGCCGGAAAACAGGTTATTAATATTCGAACAGGAGGATTGTTGGGCGTGGTAAGTGACATGGGATTTGATCCTAGAAATTATCAAATTTATGCTATCTTTGTGACACCCAAATGCTCCTGTATCAAAAAAATGCTGCCCTTTTTGTTTAGCAGAGAAGAAATCGAAATCGATGTCAAAGAGATTGAAAATATCAATGGAGACGTCATTCTGGTGAGATTTGATTAAATCTTGCCTTTTCTTTTGGAAAAAACCTTTTTCAAAAGCATAGTTTGTGTTAAAATGTTAGTAATGTATAGGAGGTATGCCAAAATGAGCATCGGTCAGAAATTTAAAGAATTTATTGCACCAATGGATGAAGATGATGTGTTGGAAGTAGAACAGGAAGAAGATAACCGTGTCCTGTCTGAATATGAGCAGCCGAAATCAAAGGTAAGTCGTTTGTCTGGAGATACCAAAATGGTATTGTTTGAGCCTCGTTCTTTTGATGAAGCAGAGGAAGTCGCAAAACGCTTAAAGGAAAATAAAGCAGCTGTCATTAACTTGCATAAGCTACAAAGAGATTATGCTCAAAGAACAATTGACTTTTTAACAGGTGTGATCTTTGCGTTGGATGGTACCATTCAAAAAATCGGTCATAATGTCATTCTTTGTGCTCCTAAAAATGTAGCCGTTCATGGTGAAATTAGCTTAGAAGCTAACGAAGAATAAGGATTCATCTTGCATCAGTTACAACATTTTCGGGGTAATGAGGAGTTCGTAAAGCGTGTGTATGATCAAATTGATCAAATGCAACGCTACAGACGTATCTGCATTACTCCCTTTTTTACGCCGGAAGAAGCCTTGATCACCCAAAGCATTTGCGGAAAGCATATCCCTTATCAAATGGATGGAGGATATCTTGGAGCACAACGAGTACGCTTTGCATTTCTTCCTTATGAGGATGATCAAGTAGAATTTCCAACCATCTGTTTAAAAGCATCCTACTCCAAGACCTTTGCCAAGCTGACCCATCGTGATGTATTAGGAGCCATCATGCATCAGGGAATCGAGCGTGATATGGTTGGTGATTTTATTATAAAAGACGATCAAATATATCTGTTTTGTGATGCCCATATCGAATCCTACCTCATATGTAATCTTACCAAGATCAAACGCTGTAGCGTACATTTCAAACGAAGTCTGGAAACCATCGTTCATGAACAAAAGATGATCCAAGAAACTAAAGTTGTTTCCTCTTTGCGTCTAGATGTTTTGGTATCCTCGCTTGGACATATGTCTAGAGGAAAGGCCGCTGAGATGATTCAGGCAGGCTTGATCAAAGTCAACCATATGGTATGTGAACAAGGCGCTACGATGATCAAAGAAGAAACAACGATTTCCATACGAGGAGAAGGTTTGTTCTTGTTTCAAGGCGTAAAAGGAAAGACCAAAAAAGATCATTTGGTGATTGAAGTCGCAAAATACGAATAAAGCAGGGAGATGAAGAGATGAAGTATACCTTTACAGAAGCTTTACTTCAACAAGGCACACGTTATTTTATCAAAGTGCCTTTTCCTATGAGCAAAGAGCGTGGAAGCACAGGTTTTATTATGGCGAAGATTACCATAGAAAACCAAAGCTTTGAATGTAAGCTCATTCCCAAAGGAAAGGGAATGTATGTAATTCCCGTACCAAAGAAGATCAAAGAAACATTACACAATGAATATGAATCGATATCACTTGAAGTGATAGAACATTTGACCCGTATCAATTCAAAAGATCCTTATACCAAAGAACATCCCATAGCCAATATTGATCCTATCAAAAGACTTACTTATTCCAAACCGGGCTATTGCGGTCAACTTTGTTTGGCAATGTTAACGGGAAAAAGTGTAGAAGACATCATTTCTATCACACAGGCCAAAGCATGGCAATGCTCCATGTCTAAAGTAATGGAAACATTGGATCATTTTGGTATTCCACACGATGAGAAAATGACCTATACCAAAGGAAAACAAGTAGAACTACCAAATCGTTGTATCGTTAATGTGAGGGCGCAACCAAAAAATCATCTCGTATTATATGATAAAGGAATCTTTTATGATACGATCAATGTAAGCTTTGATGACATCATAGGCTATCTGGGAATCCATGTATCGTGACAAGATTTCGCAAATACATACGATAACTTGAAAAAAGCCCCTTGAACACTGAACTTATTTGTGACATAATAATAATGCTATTTCCATGTGCAAGATAGAAACTACTTGTATGAGAGCTAGAGATGAAAGGTGATGTTATGGACAAACAATCATTTGATACAATGAAAAATGGATATAATCGTTACCAGGTCGATGGCTATATTTCACAGCTATGCGCTGAATGTGAAGAACTGAAACAAAAACATCAGGCTTTGAACAATCAGATCATGATGCTGGAAGAAGCGCTTGCACAAAAAAACGAGGAATACAAAACGGTCGTTGAAAATTTGGCAGTGAAAGAGAAAGCCGCTGGAGAAATGGCAAGGATTGCGATGAAAGAAGCGAATATGATCGTGGAAACCGCACAAAAAAATGCCGATACCATCGTGAAAGAATCATTGATGATGGCCAGAGGAATTTTGCTTGATATTGCCAGACTTGGAAATGAAGCAAATGAAATAAAGGGCAGTATGAAAGAAGAGCTGAAACAGCTTGAGCTTGCTCTTGATGAATTTGAAACACCGCAGATTCCGGATATGGATCTATTAAAAAAAGAATTGTAAATGCGCTAAAACAGAAAAGACACGTTTCATGTTGGAAACAAATAGAGAGCAGGTGGTTGGTGAAAACCTGTTGTTAAAAAGATGAAATATCACTTTTCGATGCAGATTCCTTGAATGAAGTAGGGGAATACGGACACACACCCGTTATGTGTGAGAGGGCATATCTGATGATATGAACTAAGGTGGTACCGCGTGAACACGTCCTTAGATAAGGGCGTTTTTTTATTTGAAGGAGGATATGTAATATGGAATACAAAGATACGCTGTTAATGCCAAATACAAAATTTGAAATGCGTGGAAAACTTCCAAGCAAAGAACCAAACTTTCAGCAACGCTGGAAAGAACAAAACATCTATGAAAAAATGTTAGAAAAACGTGAGGGTTGTGAAGCTTTTGTACTACACGATGGGCCTCCTTATGCCAATGGAGATATCCATTTAGGACATGCTTTAAATAAGATCTTAAAAGATGTTATCGTTCGTAATCGCTTTATGGCAGGTTATAAAGTACCTTATATCCCAGGATGGGATACGCATGGGTTACCAATTGAAACGGCAATCCAAAAGCTTGGGTATAACCGTAAAGAAATGGAACTTTCTGATTTTAGAAAGCTTTGTTACAACTATGCCTTAGAACAAGTAGAAAAACAGAAAAAAGGCTTTTTATCTCTTGGTGTCGTAGGTGACTATGATCATCCATATATCACTTTGACCAAAGATTTTGAAGCACATCAAATTGATATCTTCGGAAAAATGGCAATGGATGGTTTGATCTATAAGGGATTAAAACCGGTATATTGGAGTCCATCCAGTGAAACAGCATTGGCTGAAGCAGAAATCGAATATAAAGACATTAAAAGTCCTACCATCTTTGTGAAATTCCCTGTAAAAGATGGAAAAGGCGTATTAGATAACGATACCAGTTTTGTGATTTGGACAACAACACCTTGGACCATTCCAGCAAACTTGGCAATCTGTTTGAATAAAGATTACACCTATGCACTAGTCAACAGTGAAAAAGGGAAACTTATCATATTACAAGAACTTGTGGATGATCTATTCGAAAAATTTGGATTAACACAGAAAGAAATCATCAAGACCTTTAAGGGAGAAGAGTTGGAAATGATCACTTGTCAGCATCCTTTGTATGATCGTGAATCCCTTGTGATCTTAGGAGACCATGTAACTGCTGATGCAGGTACCGGATGTGTACATACAGCACCGGGCTTTGGTGCAGATGACTTCTTCGTAGGTCAAAAGTATGGACTACCTGCTTATTGTAATGTCGATGAACATGGATGCATGATGGAAGATTGCGGAGAATGGCTTGCAGGACAATACGTTGATGATGCCAATAAGACCGTTACACAAAAGTTAGATGAATTGGGTGTCTTATTAAAACTGGAATTCATTACTCACTCTTATCCACATGATTGGAGAACCAAGAAACCTATCATCTTCAGAGCAACTACGCAATGGTTTGCTTCTATCGATAAGATTCGTGAAAAATTATTAAATGAAATCGATCGTGTTGACTGGATTCCAAAATGGGGTCAACAACGTATGCATAACATGATTGCGGATCGTGGTGATTGGTGTATTTCTCGTCAACGTGCATGGGGCGTACCAATTCCGATCTTCTATGCAGAGGATGATACGCCGATCATGGATCAAAAAGTATTTGATCATGTCGCTCAACTATTCAAAGAATTCGGATCTAATATTTGGTTTGAAAAAGAAGCAAAAGAGCTTTTACCGCAAGGCTATACTCACCCAGGATCACCAAATGGAATCTTCCGTAAAGAAACAGATACCATGGATGTATGGTTTGATTCAGGAAGTTCTCATACTGGCGCAATGATCGAACGTGGATTAGGCTATCCTGCAGACTTATACTTTGAAGGTAGTGACCAATATCGTGGATGGTTTAACTCTTCTTTGATCATCGGAACAGCAGTTCATGGTCAATCACCTTATAAACAAGTATTAAGTCATGGCTTTGTTATGGATGGCAAAGGCGTAAAAATGAGTAAATCACAATGGAATGCGGTTGCTCCAGGAGAAATCACAAAGAAATATGGTGCTGATATCCTACGTTTATGGGCAACCAGTGTAGATTATCAAGCAGATTGCTCTATGTCAGATGAAATCTTAAAACAAATTTCCGAACAATACCGTAAGGTACGTAATACCTTTAGATTTATGTTAGCAAACATCAATCCTGAAACCGACTTCACCAAAGAAGATTTGGTAGATGTAAAAGACCTACCAGCTCTTGATCAGTATATTCTGATTTTATTGAATGAAGCAAATACCAAAGCAATCAAAGCTTATCAGGAATATCGTTTCGCAGATATCACTGGTATGTTAACGAATTTAATGACCAATGAATTATCCGCATATTTCATGGACTACACAAAAGATATCTTATATATCGAAAAGAAAGATGCATTAAGAAGAAGACAAGTACAAACAGTACTTTACCATGCGATGGACTTCCTATTACGTTTATGGGCACCGATCCTTGTTCATACTTGTGAAGAAGTTAATGACTTCTTCCATGCAGAAGAAGAAAGCATCCATTTAGGAAGCTTCAAAGAAAACTTGGAAATCGAAAACGCAGAACAAATCAAAACCGATGTTGCTCGTTTAATGCTGATTCGCCAAGATATCTTCAAAGCACTAGAAACCGCTCGTAGCGAAAAAGTAATCGGTAAATCATTAGAAGCACACGTCATTGTCAATGTTTCTGATGAAGATCGTAAACTGATCGAAACTTATTGCGCTAACCAATTCAAACAATGGTTAATTGTATCAAAAGTAAGCTTCTCTATAGATGAATTGACTGCCTATGAAGTATGTCAGGTAGCCGTAGAAAAATGCATCGGTAAGGTTTGTCCTAGATGCTGGAACATTACAGAATCCGATAGAGAAGATGGCTTATGTGAACGTTGCCATGATGTTCTAGAAGGTTAATATGATCAATGAAGGCATATCAAATCGATATGTCTTTTTATTAGGTAATCTTCCCTAAACGATTATGATAAAATGATTTCATGATACTGATAAGGAGATTGTTATGAAATCAGCCAATCAACAAGGCAAAGTAATGCAAAAGAAACAAGAATGGAATTATCAACTAATTGATGTTATGAAATATCTGGCAGCCATCATGGTGATCTGTGTACATTGTAACCAACTGTTCCCACAAGATTATCTTAACTTTTTCATAAAAAATATCCTTTGTAGAATAGCCGTTCCATTCTTTTTTATAAGTAGTGCTTATTTCGTTCGAAAGGGCAGTAAGACAAATGATAATTATGTAAAGACTTATCTAAAAAACTTGATAATATCTTATTGCTTTTGGAGCATAATATTTATTCCAATCGGTCTAGATTGGATTCATCAAAACTTAGATTTATCAGGATATTTATTGCCATTTGCCTTATTATATGGATTGGTGCATATAGGAACCTATTATCATTTATGGTATGTTCCCGCAATGATACTTGCTATATTTTTCGTTCATAAATTATTGAAACGATATTCCTATAAAGCTCTATTTACGCTTTCCATAGCCTTATTCCTATTTGGAAGCATGGAATCCTATTACGGGTTATTACCCCCAGGATGGTTCAAAGATTTTTTTGATATCTTGATAAAAGTGATTTTCACTACAAGAAGTGGGATATTTTATGGTATCATCTTTACATTGATCGGCTTTTTCCTATACGATCATCAAGATAACATCATATCTTTATCTAAATACTTATCTATCTTAACTTTACTATCTTTCATCTTATTGATCATAGAAGGCACCTTCCTCTATGGTATCGAAAGACTGGATATGAATTTTATGATCATGTTGATACCTTTCAGTTTTTTCTTTTTTCAATGGATCTTAGTATGTCCGATAACATTTAAGTTCCATACAAAGAAACTGCGAGAGTTATCAAAATATTATTATTTCATTCATCCGGTTTGTATTGTTATCGTTGAGGAAATAGGTCAGGGCTTAGGATTACCACTCTTATCATCTGGCATCATAAGTTTGCTGTTGATTATATTACTCACACAGATGGTAAGCTCTTTGATCATAAAGACCAAACATCCTCTAAACAAACCGTTTGTATTATTGTCACCGTTATTAGGTATGCTAGTAACCATGTTATTAGCAAGCATATTCTTTAGCTTTAAACTAGATGAAATCATGATAAAATTTGAATTGGTACCATGTCTATGGTTTTACTCTAGCTTTTTGATTTATGGTATCTTATCAAGAATTAGGATTGACAAGAAACCCATCATGCAATAAGATAAAACAAGTAAAAGAATAGAGGTATGTTATGGAAATCACATCACTAACCAACGCTAAGGTAAAGCAATGGGCAAAATATAAAGAAAAGAAACATAGAGATAAAGATGAATGCTTTCTAATTGAAGGAGAACATTTGATCGAAGAAGCACATCATGCCGGTTTGATCGATTGTATCATGATCGAACAAGGAAAAACTTCAATGTATCCTCAATATGAAACCTATGAGGTCACAAAAGAAATCTTGAAAAAACTAAGTGACAGCGTCTCAGGTTCTGATATCATGGCACTATGTCATCGAAACCAACAACCACTTCCGACTTATCAAAAAGTTGTCGTATTGGATGATGTACAAGATCCCGGTAATTTAGGAACTATCATTCGTACTGCATATTCCTTTGGCTTTGATGCTGTACTTTTAAGCAATCATTGTGTAGATGCATATAATGAAAAGGTGATTCGCTCCACACAAGGAGCCATCTTTCATATCCCTGTCATTCGAGGCGATATCATGACTCAGCTTCAACAGCTAAAAGATCAAAACATCACAATCTATGCAACTTCGCTCCATGAAGCAACCTCACTATCAAACACAAAAATTCAAAAACCATGTGCATTGGTATTCGGTAATGAGGGAAGTGGTGTATCACAAGAAGTGCTAAGCTTCAGTGATGAACGTGTCTATATTGAAATGGAAACTTTTGAGTCATTGAATGTAGCAGTTGCAGCCGGTATTTGTATGTATGCATTTCGTTAATTGAGTTAGATTTCCTTTTGTTGTGAATTTGTTGTAAAATACACATAATCCTATCTATTTACTAGGCTATTTGGATGATTTTACCAAGTGTTTAAAGGATTTATCTTATTTTGTCATAACTACATCACAAATATAAAAAGTTAACTTGCAAAATTGAAATTCGTTACATTTTTATGATTATAATACTAGAATTGATATGACATATTTGTTATAATATGAATGTCAATAAAAGATGTAGCGCTTACATTTGGGCTTGAGGCGCTAAAAAAGAGGAGAGACGAAAAATGAAAAAGAATTTGAGAAAAAACAAAAAAGGATTTACACTTGTTGAGATCATCGTTGTTCTGTTGATCATCGGTATTCTATTAGCTATCACAATTCCTTCTATTATGGGATATGTAAACAAAGCTAAGGAAGCTAAATATGAAGCGCAGGCACGTTCTGGTTTCTTAGCTGCACAGACAATTACAGCAGCAAACGTTGCTAAAGGCGAGACAAATGACGCTAATTTAGCTGCAGCTATTACAAAAGCAAATGTAGCTACTGAATTAAATGAGACAGCTGGTAATGAAACAATTAGTGAAATCAACTGTACAGTATCCAATAAAAATTTAGAAAAATGTTCTATTAAGGTAAAAGATTTTGCTGATAAATGGGTAAATTTCGAAGCAAATAAAGAAGCAGTAGTTGCTACTACCCCTACTGTACCAGCTCCAACACCAGCACCATAACCAGAAAAAAGATTAAAATAAGTACAACAAAGTTCACAATGCCTCTATTAATTTAGAGGCTTTCTAATTTAAACCAGAGAAAGGAGAGATATGAATGGAACCTATTTTATTGATACTTTATATCTACTCCTTTTTCATTGGTATTGTAGTTGCTAGTTTTATCAATGTAGTGATTTATCGAGTGCCACTTGGATTATCTGTCGCAAAGGGTAGAAGTTATTGTCCTGGATGTGGGCATACACTGGCATGGTATGATTTATTTCCTGTATTTTCTTACTTGTTTTTAAGAGGAAAGTGCAGATATTGTAAAGCTAAAATTCCTATGAGGGATACGGTCATAGAATTTGTTGGGGGACTTATAGGAATTTTATGTTTTCATCATTACCAATTTACATGGGATGTGTTACTTGTGTTTGTGATCATGATGATATTGGTCGCAATTACTATGATAGATTTTGATACGATGACGATACCAAATGGCTTGGTCATAGCATTGATTGTGCCAACAATCGCAATGGAATTGATTCATCCGGAAATTAGCTTGTTAGAAAGGATCATTGGATTCTTTATCATAAGTTTACCGATGTATCTCTTGATTATCGTGATACCTGATTGTTTCGGTGGTGGAGATGTGAAATTGATTGCTGTTGGTGGGTTTCTGTTAGGATGGAAATTGACCTTGGTTGCCGGGTTTATCGCAATATTATTAGGTGGATGTTACGCTGTGTGGTTATTGTTGTCGAAAAAGTCAAAAAAAGGCGCACATATTGCGTTTGGTCCTTATTTATCCATAGGAATTGTGGTATCATTATTGTATGGAAATTCATTGTTAAATGCTTACTTATCGCTATTCCAGTTATAAAACAGACGAGGTGAAATTATGGCTAAGTTTCAATACACCGCTAAAGACATGAATGCGAAAACGATAAAAGGAAAAATAGAAGCAGATGACCAGCAAGCACTGGTCAATCTTTTGCGTGCAAAAGGTCAATATTTGATGAGCTATAAAGATATCAGTGAAAAAGAAAAGAATGATAAGAAATTAAATTTAAAACAGTTGTCTGAGTTTTCAAGACAGATTGGTACAATGTTAAATAGTGGCGTAAGTTTGATACGTGCAATGTCTATTTTGGTTCAAAGAGAACAAAAACCTAAATTAAAAGCAATTTATAAAAATCTTTATGTAAAGCTACAACAAGGTTATACTTTGTCAGTCGCAATGCAAGAGGAAGGAAAAGCATTTCCGGAATTGATGATCAACATGTATCGAAGTGGGGAAAGCAGTGGTCATATGGATCAAGTTGCGATGACCATGGCAAAGCAATATGATAAGGATTTTAAAATTCAAAGTAAAGTGAAAAATGCAATGATCTATCCAATCATTTTGGTTGTTGCGATGTTTGGTGGAGCTATCTTGATTTTCACCTTTATTATGCCTGAATTTGCAGGTGTATTTGGAGATGCACCTTTACCTTTGATTACACAGATCTTGATGAAAATCAGTGAAGTGATGACAGAGTATTGGTATTGGCTTTTTATAGGCGTTTTGATTATTATTGCAGTAATTGCAGGATTGTTAAAGATACCAGAGATACGTTTTCGATTTGATCGATTCAAATTAAAGGCACCTTTGTTTGGTAAACTACTTAGAATTATTTATACAGCACGATTTGCGAGAACGATGTGTTCTTTATATACCAGTGGTATTTCTATCATTAACGGTTTGATGATCGTGCGATCTACGATAGGCAATACGTATATCGAAAGTCAATTTGATGCGGTGATTACCTCAGTTAGAAATGGAGCTACCCTTTCACAAAGCGTGGCCTTGATTCAAGGCTTTGATTCTAAGCTGGCAAGCTCTATTTATATCGGAGAAGAAAGTGGTAAGTTAGATGAAATGTTAACAACATTGGCAGATGATTTCGATTATGAATCAGCCATGGCATCAGAGCGAATGGTAACCATTCTAGAGCCTGTATTGATTATCATTATGGGTATAGCGGTTATGGCGGTTATGGCAGCAGTGTTGTTACCGGTAATAGGTTTATACAATGATCCAAGCTCATTGGGATGATAGGAGGACGTTATGAAAAAGGAGTATGTCATATTTATATCAAATCATAATGTGCAGGTAATTAAGGGGTCCTGTGATCGTAATGATATGATCAAAGTAGATGATTATAAACAATATGAATTAACTGAGGGATGTATGATCAATGGTATCATCACTGATGATCAACCAATCAAAGAAATTCTAGATACCATTAAGGGTAATGGTGTGAATAGCTGTCGTTTGGTCATTGATAGTGGTCAAATTATCGTGAAAAACATGAATATTCCAATATTAAAAGGAAAAGAAATTATAAAAATCGTACAAGATGAATTGGCTTCTGTAGAACAGGGTAATGAAGAAATGATTTATGATTATTCTGTGTTAAGAAAGAATTATGAAGATCAACCAGGAGGTGAAATCTTGTGTTGTTCATTAGAAAAGAAGCTTTTAACAAGTTATATTGATTTATTCTCAAGTGCAGGAATCATATTAACAACCGTAGATATTTCAGTGAATGCATTGATGAAGTTAACACAAGAGCTTCCAGATTTGGAACATCAAACTTATATCGTGTCTATCTTAGATGGAAACAATGTATCTAGTTATCTGTTTGAGGATAATCACTATACGTTCTCAAATCGTTCTAGATTGTTCTCAGAGCGTGGAACGAATGCATTTATCACAGAAATGAGTTCTAATATATCTCAATTGATTCAGTTTAATAAGTCGAAACGAAGTCTTTATACGATTGAAACAGCATATTTCTGTGGATTAGAGGATGAAGAAGAACCTATCATCTTTGATAATATAAGAAGATCTTTAAATATTAACGCAGAAACATTTCCAGATTCTAAGGTCGTATATTTAACAGATAAAACATTAGAATATGATTTTAGATTGCATGATGCAGTATATCCAATAGGAAGTTTAATTAGAAAGTAAGGTGGTTTCCATGGCGCAAAAACTAGCGAATAAAGATATCAATCTATTAGCGGTATATAAAATAAAAAGAGAACCATCAAAGTATGCTTCCTTGATCAAGGCACTTGCTTTCCCTGGTATTGCTGCTGTTGTATTTTTAACGATATTTGGTGTTCAGACATATCGTATTCATAATTTAAAGAGTGATACAGATAAAATTAATAAAGAGGTAGCTGCTTTACAAGAACAAATGGCAAATGATCCTAATGCAGAAAAGCAGGCAAAATATATTGCTGATATGGCTACATTAACACAGTTAAAACAATTAAAAGAAGATTTGGAATCTTATCCGGAACTGAATCAGAATACCTTTGATCAAATTTTATTAGCTTCAGATTTGAATGTGGATGTAACTTCATTCTCTTATGTAAGAGAATCCCAAGTAATTACGTTACAAATTCAAGGTATTTATGCCAATGATACTGAAAACTTTGTCAGAAGATTAAAAACAAGTGGGTTGTTCTCTAAAGTTGATTATAGTGGTTATTCTAAGGTAGAACAAACCATTCCTACTACAACAACCACAAATACAACGCAAAATACAGAAGACAATAAAACAAATGGCACAACAGGTAATGATGATGCATCAACACAGGCTTTGTTAGAGGCATTATTGAATATAAAGACAAACGGTAGTACAAATGAGACCCAACAGCCACAGACAAGAACCATCTATACTTCTACTGTGCTGTGTACATTAAAGTAGGTGAACACGATGAATTCATTGTCAAAAAGAGAGAAAACACTGATTTATATTTTGATCTGTATGGTTGTTTTTATTGGTGGTTTATTGCTATTGGTATTGCCAACTTTTGAGAACTATTCAACTGCTAAGACGGCAAATGATGATGCAAAAGCACAATTACAGATTACCAAAGCAAGTATGCCTGATTATTCCACTTTAGATGAAAATGTAACGAAATTAAAAAAAGAATTAAATGAGGTAAAGAAGTATTTCTATAATGAAATGGATAAAGAAGACCTTGACCAAATCATTACTCAAATTGCGGTAGAGCATAATTTAATACCTGTAAACTTAAGCATGAGTGAGATTACAAGTGAAGAAGTGATGAGTTATGAAAATTATCTAGCTTCTCAAGCAAAAGAAACTACAACAACGGATAACAAAAATCAAAATGAAACTGCAATCACCAAAACAACAAGCAAGGTGTATAGTGTTTCTTTATTGGTAGAAGGAAATGTTTTGGATGTTCAACGTTTGGTCAATGATGCGAACCAAACATATTCCATGAAAATTGCTTCAGTGCAATATTCAGAACAAGAAGAAGATGTAAAACAAATGACCATCACGTTTAAGATTTATATGATTTAAGTTAGGAGGTGCAATGGATATGAAGAAGAATGAGAAAGGGTCTAGTCTTATTTTTGCTGTTGTTGTCATCATGGTGTTATCCATCGTAATTGCGGCAGCTTTGGCAATTTCTTATACTTACTATAACAGATCCATTGCGAATAACAGTAAAAGGCAAGCGTATTTAACTGCGAAAAGTGTGCTTAATAATGTCGTTGATAATATTGTGTCTGAAAAAAATACAAATGGAACCTATAGTTCTTTAATTCCTTCAGATGCAGGTGATATTAGTTACTCGATTTCAGATTTTCCTGCTGAAATGGGAACAGTGAAAAGTATAGAGTTTGCAAAGAGTCTAGAGAAAGATGAAAAAGATCTTGAAATAGAAAAAGTAACAATATCTGTTTCTGCAATATATGGTGATAAAGAAAAAACGATAAATGCAGATTTAAAACGATATGCAGATAAATACTCAAATTGGCAATTGATAAAGTATTATGAGGGAGAAGTATCAACAAAGTTAAATAAAAATGTAGAAAATGCAGAAAAGATGCTTTCTTATGCTAATGAGTTAACAGACTTATTTAATAAAACTGGAAAAAATGATCTATGGAGAAAAGAATTAAAATATGATGATTTCGAAAACGGGACTCTATCAAAAGAATACGAAAAGTGTGAAGAGTACGAAAAAGGTTTTTTTGATAATAAATTAATGTATAATGATGCTTTACTAAGAAAATTTATCTTTTATGCATATTATGAGAAAAATTTTGATGAGTTTATAGTGTCAGAAGTTAAAAGCGATATTAGCAAAGAAGCTAAAGATTTTATAAATAAAAATAAATATATCGTAATTCCTAAATATCCACATTCAGATAATTCTCCAGTTATTATATATGCTGATATTGATTTTGCCTTAGAAGGCGGTTCTTGGAAAACAAGAACGCAATTGATATACAATCCACAAGAAAAAGCTTGGTATTATTTATACAAAGCTATAATGCCTACGTATTTTGATGGAAGTGGTGGGGCAGCTCAAAAAAAATGGGATGATTTTGTAAAAGATGTTTTACACAATAGTGATAAAGCAGAAAGAATAACATAGAAGGGAGAGACGTAGATATGAATAAAAAAGGATATACTTTGATTGAAGTAATCGTCAGTATTATGATTCTATCTATTGCCTCTATTACATTAGCAGGTACGTTTACTAGTGTAATTCATTTTATGAGTAAATCTAATAATGTAAAAAATGCTAGTGATTCAATGTATGAGACTATTGAAAGCAATAAGAATGATATTGCAAATGTAACAATAAAATCTAATAAAAAGATTGATTATAAAATACATGGCACTGAAGATATTTTAGTTCAAGGTGACATGATGGAGTATTCATCTTCTATAACCGATGAAATATCATTAAAAGCAATCCAAAATAAGAATGATAAACTTCCTAGATTGAAGGAAAATGAAACATATTATCAAAAACTAATGAATGATGTTAAGCGACTAATAGAAGAAAAAGACAAATTAGAGGTTTCAAATAAAGCGGTATGCGATAATAGTGGTAATAACGCTTGTGTTTTAGATAAACTAAATATCGGAGAGAATCAAGAATTTTATAATGAATTTCCGCAAAGATTACTTCCAAATGCATTGAAAGGAACGAAATATTATATTAGACTTTATTATCCATGGGAAAAAAAGAATAATGGAACAGTTCCTCATCAAGGGGCTTTGATCTACCTAAGTAAATATAACAAAGCTTTCATGGATCCTGATTCTGATGGTGAAGTTGAAACGATAAACATTGTTTATGTATATGATGTAGGCGATGAGAGTGAGGAAAATGATAAGGATAAAATAGGAAGATGGTATTATAATCCTAGTAGTAATATAAAAATAAAAAGCTCATCAAAAAACAAATTAGTGGATTATGCAAATTTTTCATTAGTTGGTGAAAATGGTAATTATAGCATGTTTTATAATTGGAACACTTTTAGAAGTTCGGTATTAGATGTAAAGTCTAATTGGAAAGAATTAAACATCAATGCAGTATTTGAAGAATATTTAACTGATAGCGAAAGTTTATGGAAATAAAGTGAGGAGGTAGTAGGAATGGCTATAAAGAAAAATGAAGGATTTACCTTAATTGAAATCATAGTTTCTTTAATGATTGCTTCTATTGCAATGGTTATTGCTACATCTCTAATTTTAAATTCAATGGGATATTTTAATAAAACTGCAATAAGTGATAACGATAAACAAATATTAGATGGTGTTAGAGATTATATTCAAACTGAACTTATCTACGCAAGTGAGGTAAGAATTTCAGAATCATATCCTGTTAAAGAAGATGGTACTATAGATGAAGGATGGCACTATTTATTCGTAAAAGATAATGCACTGTATAAAGATAATGATTGTGAAACAGATTTTACAAAAGCTAATAAAGTGTATGGAGATGATTTTTATAATCGACGAAAACTGTTTATTGATGCTCGAGGCTTTGATGAATATAGAGTTGATTTCAATTTATATTTAACTTCACAAAGTGGCCAAGTAAGTGATTATAACAATAAATATGTATATAAGACTTCAACTACAATCGAATTACTGAATATGAAAAATTATATAACGCATAAGGGAGGAACTAGTTTTTTAAAACAAAGTAGTTACTCGAAACTAGAAAATTCATCTACTTATACAGGATATAAAGTGTTTTATAAAAAAGATGATTTGACTATGTCAAGCCCTGTAGGAGATACAATCGCATGTAAAAATGAAAAAAATTCAAAGGGAGAATGGAAAGCAGATACTGAATATAAGCCTGGAGAATTTGTGGAATATCCAAGTAATAGTGAAAAATGGTATGTTGCATTATATAAAACTACGAAGGGTGATCGACCGGATATAAATACCTCTGGGTCATGGAAAAATGCATTACTTGAATGGCATCCTGCTAGTAGTTATCTGAAAGATGATATTGTGACCTATAATGGAAAATATTATCAATGTAGAGAAGATTATAAATATGATTGGACTTTTGGTAGCGGTAAAACGATGCCAGGAGTAGGGAATTTATGGGGAATATTAGCGGATAAAGAGAATTTGCCACAACAAAAATGTATCGTTGTTCCTTCTGGTGATAAAACGGTTGGAGGAGAGAAAGATAGGTGTCCAGGAAAAGAAAAGGAATGGAAAAGTGGAGTAGAATATAATCCAGGAGATTATGTCAAAATGATAGAAAATGGTGAGGTTGTTTGGTATAGATATGTAAAAAATGAATCTCAAACATATGAAATGATGATGGAAACTTCTGAGCCAGGAAATGTGGTTGGTTCTAATATCCCATGGAAAAGAATCGATATGAATTGGAATACACAATCGCTTTATTTCATAGGAGATATTGTATTATTTGATAAAGTATATTATAAAGCTAAAATAAATTATGTCCATGGAGCCTGGAATCCTACAGTGCAGACTGCTTGGGATGAAATAGGAGATAGTTTAGACGAAGAAACAGAGCCAAGATGTATTATTTATAAAGAGGAAGGGTCTTGATGTTATGAAAAATATACCAATAGGAGAAGTGCTAAAGGAGTATGGTTATATTAGTGAAGACCAGCTTCAGGTAGCGTTGGCAGAACAGAAGAAAGATAGAAGTAAGCGATTGGGACAGCATTTGATTGATTTAGGATTTATCAGTGAGAAACAGATGTTGATGGCATTGAGTGATAAGCTGAATGAGCCAATCGTGGATTTAAGTACTACCAACATTGAGGTGGAGGCTGTTTCTAGGATTCCGAAAGCGTTGGCGTTGAAGTATGATTTGATTGCGATAACCGAACAGAATGGGGTATTAACGGTAATTACAAGCGATCCTTTGAATTTCTATGGCATTGAGGATATTCGTCAGGTTACCGGTATGAATTTATCTATTGGTGTTTGTGAGAAGAAGGAAATTCTTAAGGCAATTGATTATTACTATGCGGAAATCAAGGCAAGAGAGGCAGCGAATGTTGCTAATCAAAATGTGACATCTTTTGAATTTAATGAAGAGGAGTTGTTTGATTCTGAGACAGATGATACGCCGATCGTAAAGCTGTTTAATAGCTTGTTGAGTCGTGGTTATAATAGTAATGCATCAGATATCCATATAGAGGCGTATGAAGATAAGACCATGGTTCGTATGAGAATTGATGGTATGATCGTTGATTATGTTCAATTGGCGAAAAATTTACATGCATCTTTGATCGTTCGTATTAAGATCATGTCAAATATGGATATCGCAGAGAAGCGTTTACCACAAGATGGGCATTTTGTGACTACGGTTGATGGCATTAAGATGAATTTGCGTGTTAGTATCATTCCTACCAGTTATGGTGAAAAAGCAGTACTTCGTTTCTTGAATAGTAATACATCAATTCGAAATGATAAGACGTATGGTATGATCAAGGAAAATTATGAGAAGGTTTGTAAGATGTTGGAGATGCCACATGGTATCATCTATTTTACTGGTCCTACGGGAAGTGGTAAGACAACAACATTGTATATGATATTAGAGACGCTTGCGAAACGTCAGGTAAATATCTCTACCATTGAGGATCCTGTGGAGAAAAACATTGAACGATGTAATCAGATGCAGATCAATACTATGGCTGGTTTAACGTTTGAGAAAGGATTAAGGGCATTGTTACGTCAGGATCCGGATGTGATTCTTGTTGGGGAAACACGTGATGGGGAGACTGCTAGTATTTCTGTTCGTGCAGCGATTACGGGGCATCTTGTATTAAGTTCTCTTCATACCAATGATGCGATCTCGACGATCGTTCGTTTGGAGGATATGGGAGTTGAGCCATTTATGGTCGCTAACTCTTTGGTTGGAAGTATTTCTCAGCGATTGGTTAAGACGATTTGTCCTCATTGTAAGGAAGAAATCAATACAACAGAAATGGATCGCATGGTTTTAGGTCAGGATGTTAAGAAAATTTATAAGGGTGCTGGTTGTCATTTGTGTAATCACACTGGTTATAAAGGAAGAACAGCAATTCATGAGGTCATTGTGATCAATAAAGATATCAGAAAAATGATCAGTGCTCGTGCAGAGTTGGATGATATTTATGAATATGTGAAGAAGACACAAAATCTTAAGACCTTAAGAGATCAGGCTGTGGATTATGTGAAACAAGGAATCACAACAATGGATGAATTATACAAGATCACAAGTTATCTTGATTAGGAGAGTCTATGAATACAATGTTAGATGAAATGATTTCATTTGCGAGAATGAATAAGTGTAGTGATTTACATTTACAGGTGGGTGGTGCGCCTATCATTCGTAAGAATGGGAAATTGATGGAGTATCCTGGGAATATCAATGATACACAGACCATGGAAATGATCTTGTCTATGGTGGATGATGAAATGATGGAGCGAATGAAGCAAGGGAAAGATCTTGACTTTACGTATGTCACTGCCGGTAATAATCGACAAAGGGTAAATGTATATCGTCAACAGGGAAAGCTTTGTGCGGCGCTTCGTATCATCAATGATGAGATATTGACCTTAGATCAGTTACAGATGCCTGAGGTGTTTAAAAAGCTTGCGATGGAGCCGAGAGGATTGGTTCTTGTGACTGGTCCTACGGGAAGTGGTAAGTCTACTACATTAGCTGCAGTCATTGATTATGTCAATGAACATAAAGATTGTCATATCTTAACGATAGAAGATCCAATTGAGTATGTATATCAATCTAAGAAGGCAATGATTCATCAGCGTGAAATTGAGGCGGATGTGGATTCTTTTGATACAGCGCTTCGTTCTGCCTTACGTGAAGATCCGGATGTTATTTTAGTAGGGGAGATGCGTGATTATGAAACGATCAGTGCGGTCATTACCTTAGCGGAAACAGGGCATTTGGTGTTTAGTACGTTGCATACCATTGGGGCAGCTAAAACAATTGATCGTATCATTGATGTGTTCCCTCAACATAAGCAAGCACAGATTCGTATGCAGTTGGCGGGTATTTTAAAGGCGGTAGTGACACAACAATTGTTACCGACGATGGATGGTACAGGAAGATGTGCTGCTTTGGAAATCATGACTTGTACCGATGCAGTAAGTGCCATGATTCGTGAGAGCAAGGTGCATCAAATTAATTCTTTGATTCAAACAGGGATGAAAGAAGGTATGCAAACGTTGAATTTCTCTTTGGCACAACTTGTAAGAAGTGGTAAGGTAGATAAGGAAACGGCTAAGAAATATAGTGATGATCCAAATGAGTTGATGCAATATCTCATGTAAAGATAAGAAAAAGACAGGGAATGCCTGTCTTTTTATAAGGAAAGAGCTTGTAGGAATTGTTGTTTCATATGACAAGATAATGGGAAGTTTTGTTTCTCTAGACAGCTTTGTAAGGCTTCTAGGGTAGCTGCGACATCTTCGACATTGGCATTTTCTCCCATATGACCAATACGTATGACCTTATCTTTGAGATAAGAGAAACAACCACTGATCATGATTTGATGATCTTTGATCATGTCATTTAGTAGTGTAGAAGAGGATACGTTGTTTGGTACTTCGATGACGGTTACGGTATTTGCAAAGTCTTGATTGAGATATAAGGTCAAACCTGCTTTGGTAAGGGCAGTTCTTGTGGCTTTGGCAATGCGATGATGACGTTTGACGATGTCTGGTTCCTCGATGATGTTTTGTACTGCTACCGCAAGTCCTTCGATATCGGATATCGGCATCGTATAAGGAAACCATTGTTCCTTTAATACGTTTTTGAAATTCAATAGATTGACATAAAATCCGGCAATCGGTGTTTTGCGTTGTTCCATCTTCTTCCATGCGGCCTCACTGATCGTAACAAGGGTTAATCCCGGTGGCACGCTCAATGCCTTTTGAGAACCTCCACAAAGGATATCGATATGAGCTTGGTCTATATTCACTTCTTCGCCGATCATACCTGCGACACTGTCTACGATACTTAGGATACCATAGCTTGAAAGCATGCGGCAGATGCCGGTAATATCATTACAAACGCCACTTGGTGTATCTACATGTACAAGCGTTGCGTAAGCAAAGTCATGGTCTTTTTCTAAAAAGACATGTAAATCGTTTAGATCGATTCCTTTTTGTTTGTCTCCATGGAAAAAAGTGACTTCTCCTTGATACATTCGAACAAAATCCGCAAAGCCTTCTGCGAAGACTCCGTTTTCAATGACCAAGACACGATCATTTGGTTCATTTAATGAAGCAACAGCGGCTTCTAAACCGAGGATTCCTTCTCCGGATAAGATATGGGTAGTATTGGTTGTATGTAAGAGACTACTGATTTTCTTACAAGTATCTTCATATGTTATGAAAAATGCAGGATCTAAATCAGGGTTGGTACAAATGGTACTTCTTGCTTGACGCACATTTTCTCGTACCTGAGTAGGCCCGGCGCTCATGATTTTTAACATCATTTATTCCTCCTTTTGATTTGTGTATCATGATACACCATTTTTTTGGAAGATGCATCAATTTTTGGTAAAAAGCTGTCAAAAAGGGAGAGACAAAATCGAAAAAGTGCTTGTAAAGGATAGACAAATTGGGTATAATGATTGAGAAAACGTTGATAAGGAGTAGTAATAAAGTTACTTACATGAAAGGGAAAGAAGATCATGGACTGAGAGTCTTCTACATGGAATGCTTTATGAATTCACCTTGGAGTGAGACTAATCATCTCCCGTATCCATGACGGTTATCATGTCAAGTAAGGTGTGTCGCAAGATGAAACAGGATGGTACCGCGTGTGAAAGCGTTCCTGTATATTCTTGGGACTTTTTTTATGAGAGGAAGGAAAGACATGGAAAATTTAACAACGATCAAAGAAGAAGCATTAGCGAAAGTTGCGTCCTGTAAAGATATGAATGAATTGCAGAATCTGCGTGTGTTATATCTTGGTAAAAAAGGACCGATTCAGGAAGTTATGAAGTCAATGAAGGATCTTCCTAAAGAAGAACGCCCTGCATTTGGTCAGCAGGTCAATGAAGTAAAATCACAGGTAGCTGCGGCAATCGAAGAAAGAAAAGCAGTCCTGGAAGTAGAAGAAATGAATCAAAAGATCGAGGCAGAAAAAATCGATATTACATTAGAAGGACAAAAGCCAAGCTTAGGTAATATCCATCCTTTGACTTTGGTTCAACAGGAAATGGAAGATTTGTTTATCGGTCTTGGCTATGAAATCGGAGAAGGACCGGAAGTGGAAATCGATCTATATAACTTTGAACGAGCAAACATTCCAAAGGATCACCCGGCACGTGATATGCAAGATACTTTCTTTATCAATGCAGAAGAATTGATGCGTACTCATACGACCGCAGTTCAGATGAGAGAATTAGAAGCAGGGGCTAAAGAACAAAAGCTTCCGATCAAGGTCATTTGTCCGGGCAAGGTGTATCGTAGAGATGATGATGATGCAACTCACTCACATCAATTTATGCAATGTGAGGGCTTGGTCGTAGATAAGAATATCACATTATCCGATTTGAAAGGTACGTTGTTATTCTTGGCACAGAAGATGTTCGGTGAAAATAGAACCATTCGTTTCCGTCCAAGTTATTTCCAGTTTACGGAGCCTAGCGTAGAGGTAGATGTTAGCTGTCATGTATGTGGTGGTAAGGGATGTCCTGTTTGTAAAGGAACCGGTTGGATCGAAATCCTAGGTGCAGGTATGGTACATCCAAATGTACTTCGTATGGCAGGATATGATCCTGAGGAATTGAGTGGTTTTGCATTTGGTATCGGTATTGAACGTGTTGCAATGTTGAAGTATGGTATTACAGATATTCGTGATTTCTATACAAATGATATTCGTTTCTTGAAAACGTTCAACCGTTTTGAATAGGAGGCAGACATATGATCATAAGTAGAAAATGGTTACAGCAATATATGGATATCAGTGATTTATCCATAGAAGAGCTGGCAGATAAGATTACCAATAGTGGTTCTGAGGTAGAAGGTATTGAAAAAATGAGCCAAGGAAGCAATCTTGTCATCGGACATGTATTGGAATGTGTGGAACATCCAGATAGTGATCATCTTCATATATGTAAGGTTGATCTTGGTGAAACGGTAGAACAAATTGTTTGCGGTGCTCCTAATGTTGCGGCAGGTCAAAAGGTCATTGTTGCTCGTGTCGGCGCAGTTCTACCTGGTGGTGAGATCAAGGCAGGTGTGATCCGTGGACAAGAAAGCAATGGTATGATTTGTTCCTTATTGGAGCTTGGCGTAAGTCCTCATATGTTGAGTGAAGAAAGTAAGAACGGTATCGAGATCTTAGATGAATCAGCTCCTGTAGGAAATGAAGATCCATTAGGATATCTAGGCTTGGATGATGAAATCTTAGATATCGGATTGACACCGAATCGTAATGATTGTATGGCAGCATGGTCTATGGCGTTAGAAGCCGGTGCGGTCTTACATAAAGAAGTAAAGATTCCATATGCAGATGGTGCAAGTGCCAAAGGGGAAGCAACCAAGTTAAAGGTCAGCAGTGAAACCGAAAAATGTCCATTGTTTTTAGGTAAGGTGATTCGAAATGTAACCATCAAAGAATCTCCAAAATGGATGAAGGAGCTATTGATGGCTTCTGGTATCAAATCCATCAATAATGTCGTAGATATCAGTAATATCGTTATGTTGGAAACAGGACAGCCACTTCATTTCTATGATATCGATGCGATTGTTGCACAGGAAATCACAGTGAAGGATCATATTGAAGAAAGCTATACCGCATTAGATGGTGTTGAGTATCAGCTAGATGCAAGTGACATTGTGATCACTACGGAAGGAAAGCCAATTGGTATTGCCGGTATCATGGGCGGAGATGATTCTAAGATCGAAGAAACGACAAAGGGAATTATCATCGAGGCAGCGATCTTCCATCATGTATCCATTCGTAATACGGCACGTCGTTTGAATTTGAATACCGATGCCAGTGTGCGTTATCAAAAAGGAATTGAACCAATGGCTACCTTTAAAGCAATGGATCGTGCTGTGCAATTGTTATGTGAATATGCGGATGCAACCGGATTAGAAGAAACGGTACAATTCGGTTCTAACAATTATACACCTGTGGCATTTCATGTAAACTTAAATCGTATCAATCGTTTATTGGGAACGGATTTCGCTTTAGAAGAGGTCATGCAAGTATTAAGTGATCTTCATTTGACACCGACCATGGAAGGGGAAGATATTCATGTTGTGATTCCAAGCTATCGTACAGATCTTACGATTGAAGAGGATATCGCAGAAGAATTGATTCGTATTCTTGGTTATGATCGTCTTCCTAGAACCTTACCTCAACTTCCGGCAACCTTAGGTAAGTTGAACAAGCGTCAGCAATTAAGAAGAAAATTCAAAAGTTGTCTGGCAGATCTTGGCTATAATGAAGCTGTGAGCTATTCTTTGATCGGTGATAAGGAAAAAGAAGATGCTGTCATGGGGAAAGAACAGCTTTATACGCTTGCTTCTCCAATGAGTGAAGAACGTAAATATGTTAGAAGCTCTATTTTGCCTAGCTTATTGGAATGTATTTCTTATAATCAGGCAAGAAGCATGAAGGATGTTGCTTTGTTTGAAATCAGCAATGTTTATGGTGTGAATGAAGTAGAAGAACGTCTTTGTGTTGCGGCAAGTGGTGCTTTGCATAAGAATCGTTGGCAGAAGTATAGTGTAGATGTAGATTTCTATACGATCAAAGGTTTGTTACAGGCAATGATGGCAAGCATCGGATATGATGAAAAACGTATTTTGTTTAAGGAAAACAAATTAGATGTGAAAAACTTCCATCCATATCGTAGTGCAGAGGTATATCTTGGAAAAGAATTGTTAGGTATCCTTGGTCAAGTTCATCCGGTCTTGGCAAAGAAATATGATATCAATGAAACCATTGCTATGGAAATTAACTTAGAGGTTTTATTGAAGAATAAGCCTTCAAAGGTGAAATATAGCGAGGTTAGTAAGTATCCTTCTGTTACTCGTGATTATGCGTTGGTGGTAAAAGAAGATGTGAAGGTTGCGGATATCTTACAAAGCATTAAGAAAAACGGCAAACTTGATAAAGAAAACATCATCCAGAATGTTGAAGTGTTTGATGTTTATATGGGTGAACATGTAGAAGCAGGTTATAAATCGATTGCTTTAAGTGTTACCTTCCAATCCTTTGCGAAAACACTAAAGGATAGCGAAATCAATGAGATTCATGAAAAAATCATGGCATCTTTGAAAAAAGATGTGGATGCTCAACTTAGAACATAATAAAAAAAGGTGGAAATTCGTCATTGACGAGTTCCACTTTTTTTGATCAACAGCTATTATTTTAAGATGTGCTTCCGTTTTGTAAACGAAACATCAGAATTTGTGGTGGTGCAAACATACGCATATCGATATCTTCAGTACCCAGACCATTAGAAACAAAGAGTTGGGTATGATTGATGGTATAGCTTCCATGATTGTATTGTTTTGCGCCATCCTTGGTTTTTAGGGCACCGAGGAAAGGTAAGTAGATTTGCCCACCAAGAGAATGACCGGCGAACATGACATCGGTATAATTGATGTTAAAATCAGCATTAGCGATGGTATCCGGACAATGGGTCATAACAATATTGTATTCATTCTCATTGATACTTTTAAAGGCTTTATCGGAATCAAGATTTCCGTTGATCATGGAATCTAAGCCAATCAAGGTGATGCTATCTTTGGTATGGTTTCGAATACGGATCGCACTGTTTTCCAGGATCTCAAAATTTGCTTGATATAGTAAATTAGAAACCGTTGTTTTTATTTCTTCATTTACTTGATCTTGATCACCTAATACGGCAAATTTTCCAAGCGGAGCATCGATACTTTTTAAAATTGCGGTAACTTCTTTTACTGCCTCACTATCAGGTTGATGAACACCCGGTTCATCAAACACATCTCCGCCGAATAAGACGATATCACATCCTGCTTCGTTTAGCTCATTGATCATCTTGGTCAGACGATCTTTTTTCATGAATCCATTATATTTGATATCAGATAGATAGGCAATCTTGATGTCATTCATATCTTTCGGTATTTTTGTAGAGGTAAGTGTTGTATAGGATAATTGGACACGATCAACTGAGATATAGATGCTATAAAAGAAGACGCCTGCCAGAAGCAATGCAATCACTACCAATACAGATAAGACTTTCAGTAATTTCTTCACATAGGTACTCCTTTCATTCCATATTATTTTACCATAAACTTTGTGTAATGACCATGTAAAATGAAGAAAAGAAAACCAAAGGCTATACTTCGGTTTTCTCTGTTTTTTCTGTTGGTGTATGACGTGGCTTTCGCATGTTGGCTCTTGCCTGACGTGCTTGTGCCATTGCCTGCATTGCAGATTTTGAATTGATGATAACAGGTATGACGATCGGATTACGATGTGTCTTATTGTAAAGGAATGGTTCTAGAGAGCTTCGTACGGTATTCTTTAAGTCAGAGAAGGTGGTACGTTGCTTCATTTTTTCTTTTAATGCTTCGTATACGATCATTTCCGCTTCTTTTAATAAACCTTGAGAATCTTTGATGAAGACAAATCCACGTGATACGATGACCGGTTTACATAAAACCTTGTTATCTTTGGAATCAATGGCAATGATGGCAGCCACCAATCCATTATCCGCAAGAATCTTACGATCTTTTAATACAGCAGTAGATACTCCACTGATATCATTACCATCTACATAGATATCATCTGCAGGAATACGGAAACTACTTTCATATACGTGATGATTTCTTAGGATCAAAACATCTCCATTGGCACAGGTAAAGATATTCTCTTTTGGTATCCCTGTTTCCATTCCGGTTTCCATATGTTGTTTCAACATTTTATATTCTCCATGCACAGGCATGAAATAAGTAGGCTTGATCAGCTGTAACATCAGCTTTTGTTCCTCTTGAGAGGCATGACCTGTTGTATGAAGATTGGTCAATACAGATTTCGTTAATACATTGGCTCCTGCACGGAACAAACGATTAACGACCTGGTTTACACTTGCGCCATTACCAGGAATTGGAGAACTTGAGAACACGACCGTATCTCCGGGAATCAATTTGATATAACGATGCGTTCCATTCGCAATACGACTTAACGCAGCCAAAGGCTCTCCCTGGCTTCCTGTACAAACGATACAAGTTTTATTCGCAGGGGTATGAGAAAGTTGGTCAACGGTTAAGAAATGTTGTTCACCGATCTTGATCTTTCCCATCTTTCTACCGATGGTTACGACATTTTCCATACTTCTACCAAAGATGATGACCTTACGACCACAAGCAACAGCTGCCTCCAGTATTTGCGATACACGATAAACATTGGAAGCGAAGGTTGCGACGATCAAACGACCATTTGTTTTCTTCATGATATCTAAGATTTCTGTGGCAACCTTTTTTTCGGAAATAGAGAAATCTTCCACACCTGAATTGGTAGAATCACTCAATAACAGATCTACACCGATTTGACCCATATAAGCCATGACCTGATAATCCGCATTGTTACCGATCGGTGTCAAATCGAATTTAAAGTCTCCGGTAGTAACGATCCTTCCATTTGGTGTATTGATCAAAATACCTAAAGAATCGGGAATGGAATGCGTGGTATTAAAGAATCCACATGTAAAGTGATTCATCTTTAAGCTACTGCGATCGTTGATTTCTATAATTTTGACGCTACGAAGCATTTTACGCTCCTCTAGCTTTTTATTAATTAACGCAACTGCAAAGGCAGGTGCATAGATTGCTTCAATATCCACACTTTTCAAAAGGAAGGGAATACCGCCAATATGGTCTTCATGACCATGGGTAATGACAAGTACCTTTCTTTTTCGATTGTTTTTTACCAGATATCCATAATCCGGTATTACATAGTCAACTCCCAGAAGATTGTCCTCAGGAAAACGAACACCCGCATCAACGATCAAAATCTCGTTTTCGTGTTCAAAGCAGTACATATTCTTTCCGACTTCGCCTAATCCTCCCAATGCATAAATCAGGGTATCATTACGCTCCGTACTGATTTTATTATAACTGTTTTTCGTTAAATCCTGATGGGTTCTAGGTGCGCCGTTTTTATTGTTATGATAGTTATTCATAGTAACTCCTTTCTTATTAAGATAAGCTAAATGGCACCATATCTTTCATTATTATAGCATAAATTATACAAAAATAAACGTGAAACTTTTTAAAAACCAGAAAAAATGCTCTAGTCAGAGCATTATTCAATGATGATGGCATCTTGAATTGCTTGCCAAGGATCATTTTTGTTGATACGATCGTAAAATAAAGTTCCTGAAAAATGATCGATTTCATGTTGAAGTACAATTGCTAAATAGTTTTTTGCCTTGATGGTAATTTCTTTATCTTGAAGTAGGTCATAGCCCTTAACTGTGATCCTTGCACTTCTTGGTACGATTCCTTCATGTTCATCCTCTACGGATAAACAGCCTTCGCCGTTTTTTAAATAAGCTTTTTGCACAGATTCGGAAACGATACGAGGATTGGCAAGTGCATATTCAAAAACCTCATCTTCTTCTCCGGGCACAACAACAGCTAACATTCTTTTAGCTACGCCTACTTGAATGGCTGCGATACCGACAGCAGGACGTAAGTCCTCACGTTCAGCGATTTCTGCATCCTGACTATCTTTGACATACGTATAAAGATCCGTTAAAAGTTGGCGATCTTCCTTAGTTAAAGGAAGTGCCACTTTTTCACTTTTTTGACGAACACTTTCTTCTGTGTCCTTTACAATATTATCATAGTGTATATACATTAGACTGACTCCTTTTCTTTCAACGTTATTATTTTAAACGCTTTTCCTTCATAATGGAAGTCTTTTGCTAAATTATTGTGAAAATTCATGTAGAATATGATATCATTATAAGGTATATGCAAAAGAAAGGAGTCATGCTACATGAGGATAAAAAATGTCGTCGTTTCTTATAAGATGCCGAAGAAATTTGATTTTGTTTTACATCTGGCGGTTTTGATATTAGTGACCTTTGGCTTTTTGATGATCATATCCACCAGTGTAGGAAATGCGGGAGATGATTCTTTGGCACCTGTGAAAGCAGGAGTGAAACAGGGGATATTCTGTGTCATATCCTATGTGATGTTACTCTTTTTTGCGAATAACTTTACCATGGTCAGAGCCAAAAAGCTCCTTCCGGTGCTTGGAATGGTGATGATGGGGATGTTGCTTTCTACTCAGTTTTTTACCGGTGCCTATGGAAGTAAAGCATGGCTTCAATTCCATATCGCAGGACAAGCAATCAGTATACAACCTGCGGAGTTTGCGAAGCTTTTTATGATCATTGTCATGGGAGTCTATATAGAAATTGCAGGAAGAAATAACTGGGATTTCTTTACGATAATGAAAGGACCGTTATTTTATTTTTTCATATGTTTTGTTCCTATCATGCTACAAAGAGATATGGGAACGTTGTTGGTGTTCCTTGTACTACCATGTATTTGTTTCCTTGTGCCCAGTCATAAAAATCTAAGAAAGGCACAAAAGTATATGAAAGTATTGATCGTGGTTGGCGTTATTGCGGCTTTTGCGCTGATGAGTGATTTTGGAGTAAAGATCTTTAAAGAAATCGAACCGTTATCGCATATAGCGACACGTATAGAAAATGCATCCGATCCTTTTCTTGATCCTTATGGGACAGGTTATCAGCCTATCAATGGCCTTTATGGGATTGCCAGTGGTGGTATTCTTGGTAAAGGATTGGGACAATCCACTCAAAAATATGGCTATTTGACCCAATCGGATAGTGACTATATTTTGGCAATCGTGATCGAGGAGCTTGGATTGATCGGATTTGGGATCATTTTGCTGTGTTATTGTTTGATCATTCAAAGACTGTTTTATTATGCATTGCATACAAAGAGTGAAGGCTATAAGATCATTTTAATAGGTTCTGCCTTTTATATATTTATACATTTTGTTTTGAATGTCGGTGGAGTCAGTGGATTGATACCTTTAACCGGAGTTCCTTTGTTGTTTATATCCAGTGGTGGTTCTTCCTTGATTTCTGTGATGTCTGCAATCGGTGTATCTCAAGCAATCATTTCCAGAATCAGAAGACAAGGAACGATTAGAAACGTAAAAAAAGAACCCCAAGGGGTTAGGGGTTCTTTAAGAAAGGGAAGAGGAGAAACAAAGATTGGGGGGTAGCAACCGTTTTATCGGTTGCACTATTAATCTTCCCAGCTTGGCAAGGTTTATACACAAGGAGTTGAAAAAAATGAGAATTGTTGCTGGAGAATTTCGTTCTCGTGTCATTCGTGCAGTAGATGGTACTGGCACAAGACCAACCACAGATAAAGTGAAAGAGGCGATCTTTTCAAGAATCGGACCTTATTTCGATGGCGGTGTCATGCTGGACTTGTTTGGTGGAAGTGGAAATATGAGCTTAGAAGCCATTAGTCGAGGGATGGAAAAAAGTATCATCAATGATAAAGACGGAAAGGCAATACGTACCATCAAAGAAAATGTAAAAAGCCTAGGTGTAGAAAAACGATGTGTGATCATGAAAATGGACTACCATCGTGTTCTTGAAGAAATGAAATCACAAAAGCAAAGTTTTGATCTTGTGTTTTTAGATCCTCCGTATAAGAAACAGCAGATCCATGAAATTTTAACCTTGCTTGATGAGTATGATCTTGTGAATGAGCAGGGGGATGTCGTATGTGAAAGTCAGAAAGAGGATGTGTTTGAAGATCAGATCGGTTGTTTTGAGAAACGAAAGGATGTCACTTATGGCATTACTCGCATCACATATTATAAGAAAAGAGGTACACTATGAGAAGAGCAATCTTTCCCGGAAGTTTTGACCCTTTGACGTTGGGGCATTTGGATATCATAGAGAGAGCCGCAAAGCTGTTTGATGAATTGATCGTTGTCATTTTGGAAAACAGTGAGAAAAAAACGATCTTTACGTTAGAAGAACGATTGACAATGTTAAGAACGAATACCGCAAAATTTGAACATGTATCGGTTGATGCGGATCATGTATTAACGGTTGCCTATGCTCAACAACATCATGCCAATGCCATTATACGAGGAGTAAGAAGTGTTAAGGATTATGAGTATGAGTTAGATATTGCCAGTGCCAATCAATATCTAAATCCGCAAATAGAAACGGTTCTTTTATTTTCTTCGCCTAAATACTCCTATGTATCCAGTAGTATCATTCGTGAAATGATGAAATATGGTGCAGATATCAAGGAATTGGTAAGTGAAGATGTTTGTCTTGCATTGGAAGAAAAATACAGAAAATCGTAAGGAATGTACTATGGTAATGCTTTTTTTGCCATGATATAATAAAACGGATAAAATGAGGAGGAAGATGCAAGATGTCTAGACTGCATTTTAAACCACCGACCCAAGATGCAATGAAGAATAAAATGATTTCAGCCCTTTGTTTGGGATTGATTATCATGAGCTTATATGGTACCTGTTATTTGCTGTTTTTTCGTACGACAGGAATTGATGTGACGAAGGATGTAGATATCATCTATCGTGGAGAAAATGGCTCTGGTAGTGTTATGGTGAGAAATAAAAATTTAAATTATAATCAAAGAATTCAAGAATTCATGGATACAGTTACCTATAAGGTAACACCCAATCGTAATTTAAAGAACGGTGATACGATTACGATTCAAGCCGATTATGATGAAAAGCTGGCATCACGATATCATATTGATGCGACTCATGTATCAAAAGAGGTGGTCGTATCCAATTTGCCGATTCGTTATGAAAATGCAAAAGATATCCCACAAACGATGTTAGATACCATCAATGAAAGCTCTGAAAAATATCTAAAGAAAAATATGACAGCGATCTTAGAAGATGATTTCACAAGCTTTTATATCAGTAGTCATCCTGAACTGGTTTCTTATCAAAGGATATATCGTATATTTCTGAACTCTGAGGAAAAAGATGTTCGAGATAAGATACTTGATATCTATGCGATAAGCGCAAAAGGGGAAGTCAATGTCAGTAAGAAAGAAGAAAGGTTAGAAACAAAGGAAGAAACGATTTATTATATGATCACATATAATGAAATCAATACAAGTGAGCAGATTCCGGATGAAGATGTGTATGGAGAGAAAATCATTACCAATCGAAAGCAGGATCTATCAAAAGAAAGCGAATTCCGTGATTATATGAAATCCAAATACGGTGCTCATTATAAGATTGAAACATTACAGAAATAGAGAAGACTGTGTACGGTCTTCTTTTTTAGGTCAAATAAGAAAACGTCTACCATAGGATAGACGCTAGAAAATCGATCATGATTGTTTGATCAAAGATAAGACCTCATCTAGATCTTGTGGTTGACTCTCTTTAAATTCGATCACACAGGCATCCTGTTCGCTATAGCGAGGGATAAGGTGAATGTGGAAGTGAGGTACGCTTTGTCCCGCAACCTCGTTGACATTGCTTAAAATATTCATTCCTGCTGCGCCTGTAGCTTTCATAATTTGTTTAGATAGCTTTTGCGCTACCATCATGAGATGTTGTAACACCTCACCATCACATTCCATAAAATTCGCATAATGCTGTTTTGGAATGACAAGTGTATGACCTTTGGTGACTTGAGAAATATCAAGAAATGCCAATACCAGATCATCCTCATATACTTTACTGCTTGGAATTTCATTGTTTACAATAGAACAAAATATACACATCCTAAGACCTTCTTTCTTTTCTTTTTTCATTATACCAAATGAGCTACAAAAGAAAAAGAGCAAGATTTGCTCTTTTATTGTACGATATAATCTTTCATGCTGTTGTATGCATCAATATCATAAATGGTCATATCATATTTCTTAAAATAATATTTTGTAGCTTCTGTAGCGATTGCATTGGTTTCCGCAATCGCTTTAATCGCCTCATCCTCATATTTAGAAGTATCAATACTTGTAAGTTTTACAATATAGTAAGAAACTGAAGATGAACCATCTGTGGAACTGGTCGTTGTCACGCTGATCACTTTATCGATCAAGCCATCTTTTTCAGCAGCTGTCATGGATGAGAATACTTCTGTAGGTAAGCCACTTTGGCTAGTATAAACCTTTTCGCTTCCATCATAACTAGTCGTTGTGCCGAATTCTTTCACGACTTCCTTGAAATCTTTACCATCTTTCAATGCACTCAATGCATTCTTCGCTTTTGTTTCATCACTTGCTTGGAATATCTGAGCTTTTAAAGGATGATAGCTATCAAACAATTTATCTTTGTTTTCTGTTACATATTTCTTCTGTAATTCCGTTTGATAAATGCTAGGCATGATCAAGGCATCCATTACCGCCTGATCATTTTCATATCCATATTGTTTGATCTGAGCTTCATAGTTTTCGCCAAATTGTTCTTTGATGGTTTTAAGTTTACTATCTGCAAGCTTTTGCATTTCATCCGTAACCTCAATACCTTCTTTTTTGTATACTTCATTTTTTACTAGAGTTAACGTTGCATTACCGATATTGCTTTTTAAAGCATCATAGATGTCACCTTTGGTTACTTTTTCACTTCCAACAGTGACAAGAGCTTCACTTCCATCGGAAATATTGGCTGTTGCATCGCTGCAAGCACTTAGTGTAAAGGCAAGAGCAATGCTACTTACTAAAATCATTTGTTTTTTCATTGTCATATGCCTCCCTATTCTTCTACGCCCATGTATTCAAGAAGTTGTTTCTTGATATCATCATTGGCATATTTGATATCTAACTTCTGTGCTGCCTGCCATACATATTTGAAAGACAAATCGGAATTCGCTTTTGCAATGGCATCATACACATCATCTTTTGCTTTTTCATCCTTTTTAAAGGAGTCCTTATCAGCAATATCTGCCTTGATCATATGCCATCCACTATAGCTATCATTGCTTTCTTTTACCCAATCACTGACTTCTCCTTCTTTTAATTTTAAAGAAGCCTCTTTAAAGCTGCTGACATAAGTAGTGTTATCACTATCGATATAGCCGATGTATCCACCTTTTTCTTTTGAGCCGGTATCATCACTATATTCTTTTGCGACTTCCGCAAAATCTTTTCCATCTTTTAAAGCTTTTTCTACAGCATCGATCTTTTTCTGTTCTTCTTCTGTAGGATTATTGATATCTGCTACTTTGATCAGAATATGAGATACGACATGTGGCTTTTTGTTTTTATAAACTGGTTCGAATACATCATCAAAATTTGCTTCGATATAATCATTACGCAATTTTTCATTTTTCGCTGCCATTGTGCTATAGCCATCCATATCATCATCAGCAAAACCATAATAATTCAACTGTTGTTTGATCATAGCATCAGCTGTAGTGCCATAGCTACTTGCATAGGCTTCTGCTTGCTGTTGCATCAATTCGGCAATTTCTTTCGCACGTGTTTTGATATCATCTGTAACTTTTACAGACTGTGTGATAACTTCATTTTGAAAACGAAGGTAGAGCGCTTCTACACCACTGTAATCTTTATAAAGCGTAGCATACATATCGTCTGCTGTTAACGTGTAATCCTTCATGGTAGCAACCACGTCTTTGCCATCAGATTTCTTTCCAGGAAGTTTTCCTTTGTTCGTGTCATAGACGCAGAATACCACAAATGATATACAGATGACTGCGACGAGGACAACGAACCATTGCTTCTTTAATGTTTCTATCATAATATCCTCCTAAGTAGTACCGTAATATTATAGATTATATGGGTTAGAATTGCAATTTTTTACGAACTTTTCACGTAATTTCCCATGAAGTTTTCATGAGATTATCACGTAAAATACAAAAGTTTCGACAGTTTTCGAATTCATATCAACATGATAGGAAAAACGATAATCGTTTTAATTGTTAAACGACTGATTTTTTGGTAGAATAATACAAGGAAATGAAAGGATGATGACAATGAGTTGTCTTGAGATAAAAAATTTACATGTTGATGTAGAAGGAAAAGAAATATTAAAGGGCTTGACCCTAACCATACAAGGAAATGAAACCCATGCTTTGATGGGGCCAAATGGAAATGGTAAGAGTACCTTATTGGCGGCAATTATGGGAAATCCTAAATTCCATGTCAGTCAAGGAAGTATCCTTTTGGATGGAAAAGACGTATTGGCTATGGAGGTTGATGAAAGAAGTCGTGCAGGATTGTTTCTAGGCATGCAATATCCAAGCGAAATCAGTGGCGTAACCAACTCTGATTTTCTTCGTGCGGCAATCAACGCAAGAAGAGAACGTCCCATACCATTGTTCAGTTTCATCAAAGAAATGGAAAAAACCATCAAAGAAATGGAAATGAAAGAGGACCTGGCACACCGCTTCTTGAATGAAGGATTTTCTGGTGGAGAGAAAAAGCGTAATGAAATTGTGCAAATGAAAATGTTGAAACCAACGATTGCGATGTTGGATGAAATCGATAGCGGATTGGATGTTGATGCATTAAAAATTGTTGCGGATGCAGTCAATGAAATGAAAGAAGAAACAGGACTTGGCTTGGTGGTAGTTTCGCATTATGCAAGGTTCTTGGATTTGTTAAAGCCAACGCATGCTCATGTCTTGGTAGATGGTAAAATTGTAGTAAGTGGAGGAGCAGAGCTAGTTGAAAAAATTGATCAGCAAGGCTATGATTGGATTGAAAAAGAATATGATGTACATGTTGTAAAAGAGCAAGCAAAACAGGTTGAGCTACTTGGCTCCTGTGCTGCAACAAAGGGTGTTTGATCATGAAGGCTGTGAAAGAAATTCTAATTGATAAGGATGGCTTTCAGACATTTCATTTTGATGTACAAGAAGAGGAATGTTTTCTGTTTCGCATAGGTAAACATAGAAACGCTTCGCTTGCTGTCACATACAGTGGAATGGATGCACATGTCAAAACAACTTATGTTTGTGAAGAAGGAAGCTCTTTGCATGTCTTGATACGTAATGAAGTTCACCATATGGTATTGCGTGATCATAGTGAGCTTTTCAAGGATGCACATTTGACCTTAGGTTATTTAGAGTTACAAGATGGAAGTGTTGATGCCATCAGTGAAGTCTATTTAAAAGAATGTGGTGCGGATGCTCATATGATGAATGTATGCATTGCCCAATCCAAGAAACACTTCCAAGTACTATGTGTTCATGAAGTACCACATACAAATGGATTGATTGAAAACTATGCTGTTGTAAAACAACATGGCGATTATCGCATGGAAGCATGTGGTAAGATCTTAAAGGGAGCTTATGACAGTGCATCCCATCAAGCAAGTCGTGTATTGACATTGAGCGAGGAACAAAGCAGTGAAGTCATTCCTTTGCTTTTGATTGATGAAAATGAGGTAAAGGCAAGTCATGCGACTACCGTAGGACAGCCTGATGAAAACCAATTATATTATCTGCAGACAAGAGGTCTTACCAGAACCCAAGCATTGGGGTTATTAACGATTGGTTATATGATGCCGATCACGACCGTGCTGGACGATGAGGCACAACGTGCAGAACTGAAAAATGAAATCGAAATGAAGGTGGGATTACATGCTTGATAATAAAGCAATCCGTAAGGATTTCCCCATGTTGCAGGGAAAGATGATGCAGTCGCATCCACTTGTATATTTAGACAATGGCGCAACAACTTTGAAACCAAGAAGTGTCATTGATGCAGTATGTAACTATTACGAAAATTATTCAACCAATGCACATCGAGGAGATTATGATCTCAGTTACCAGGTAGATCAGGAATTTGAAGGAACCAGAGCTGTAGTCGCAGATTTTCTGAATGCTGATACCAGAGAAATCGTGTATACCAGTGGTGCTAGTGAAGCTTTAAATACGGTAGCATTCGGTTATGGAAGAAAGTTCTTACAAGAAGGCGATATCATTTTGACCAGTGAGGCAGAACATGCATCTTGTATCTTACCATGGATGAAGGTTGCACAAACTACCGGAGCAGTGATCGAATATATCCCTTTGGATGAAGAAGGTCGTATTACCTTAGAAAATGTCGCATTGATGATGAATGGGAATGTAAAAGTAATCGCACTTGCACAAATTACCAACGTGCTAGGATACTTGGTGCCAATCAAAGAAATTTGTGAATTGGCACATCGCTATGGGGCAATCGTTGTTGTTGACGGTGCACAAAGCGTGCCACATATCAATGTTGATGTAAAAGACTTAGATTGTGACTTTTTAGCATTTTCCGCCCATAAAATGTGTGGACCGACAGGAATCGGTGTCTTATATGGAAAATATGAATTATTACAAGCAATGGACCCTTTACTCTATGGAGGGGAAAGCAATGCTCGATTCCATATGTGCGGAGATGTATTATTGAAAGAAGCTCCTTTCAAATTCGAAAGTGGGACACAGCCAATCGAAGGGGTGTTTGGATTACATGCAGCCATTGATTATATCGAAGCAATCGGTAAGGATGAAATTCATGCCTATGAAAAAGAATTGCGAGATTATGCGGTATCGGAAATGAAGAAAATGGAGCATATCATTGTTTATAATGAGCATAATGATACTGGAATCATTACCTTTAATGTAAAAGGTGTGTTTGCACAGGATGTCGGTACTTTCTTTAACGCCAATGGCATTGCAGTCAGGACAGGACAACATTGTGCAAAGCTGTTAAGTGAAACACTAGGTACCAGTGCAACAGTACGTGCATCCTTCTATTTTTATACATCAAGAGAAGACGTGGAACGTTTTCTGGATGTATGTCGTAAAGCTACGATGGAAGCTTGCATTGATGTATTTTTTTAGGAGGTTGACGTAGTATGTCTGATTTGTTCAACGATCCAATGATTTTAAGACAAATCATCATGGATCATTATGAATATCCAAGAAATCATGAATTAACTAAGGAAGAAGGCTATCAAGAAAAACATATGGCCAGTGAATCCTGTATTGATGATATCTATGTACAAAGTAAAATCAAAGATGGAGTTGTGGAGGATGTACGTTTTGATGGAGTAGCTTGTACCATCTCCACAGCTTCTACCTCTATTATGAGTGAGCTTTTACGAGGCAAAACAGTTGAAGAAGCAAAAGAGATCATACGTAATTATTTCAATATGATCGATGCGTTAGATTATGATGAAGAGATGCTGGAAGAAGCAATTGCGTTCCATAATGTTGGTAAACAAGCGAATCGTATCAAATGTGCAACCATAGGATGGAAAGCAATTTCCGAGCTGATTGAGGAAAGTGAGGATGAAAATGGAAACGAACATTCCGAAAAGTGAAGAGTATCAATATGGATTCCATGATGAGGATACCAGTGTCTATAAAACGAATCAAGGCTTAACAAGAGATACCATTCTAGAAATCAGTCGCATTAAAAAAGAACCGGACTGGATGAGAGAATATCGTCTGAAAGCATTTGAACAGTTTGAAAGCATGGATTTACAGACATGGGGACCCGATCTGAGCGAACTTGACTTTGATGAGTATACCTATTACATAAAGCCAAGTGATAAAACTGAAAAAAGTTGGGATGATGTACCTGAGACCATCAAAGAAACATTTGATAAACTAGGTATCCCACAGGCTGAAAAAGAATTCCTTGCAGGTGTAACGACCCAATATGACAGTGAAGCTGTTTATCATCATATGTTAGAAGAGGTAGAGGAAAAGGGTGTTATCTTTTTAGACACTGACTCTGCATTAAAACAATATCCGGAATTATTCCGGAAATATTTCGGCAAACTGGTTCCTTATCAGGATAATAAGTTTGCGGCATTGAATAGCTGTGTTTGGAGCGGAGGAAGCTTTATCTATGTACCAAAGGGTGTTCATTTAGAGAAACCATTACAATCTTATTTCAGAATCAATACGGAAAGCATGGGGCAATTTGAACGAACATTGATCATCGTAGATGAAGGAGCAGATGTCCATTATGTAGAAGGATGTACTGCACCGACGTATTCTAAGGACTCCCTTCATGCGGCAGTCGTAGAAATCTTCGTTCACAAAAATGCAAGATGTCGTTACTCAACTGTTCAAAATTGGAGTGACAATATCTTAAATTTGGTCACAAAACGTGCCAAGGTATTTGAGAATGGAAGTATGGAATGGATCGATGGAAACATCGGTTCGCATATCAATATGAAATATCCTGCTTGTATCCTTGCAGAGCCATATGCAAGAGGAACCTGTATATCAATTGCTGTTGCGGCAAAAAATCAGCTACAGGATGCAGGAGCAAAAATGATACATCTTGCACCAAATACCTATAGCAATATCATCAGCAAATCTATTTCAAGAAATGGTGGAGAAGTAAATTATCGAGGACTTGTTTATCATTCACCAAAAGCGGAACATGCGAAAAGCAAAGTGGAATGTGATACTTTGATTTTGGATAAACAAAGTCGAAGTGACACCATTCCAACCAATCATACAAAAAATCTGACAAGCCAGATCGAGCATGAAGCAACTGTTTCTAACATAAGTGAAGAACAATTGTTCTATCTCATGAGCAGAGGACTTTCTCGTTCACAAGCAACCGAGATGATCGTTATGGGCTTTTTAGAGCCTTTTACCAGAGAGCTTCCAATGGAATATGCAGTGGAACTGAATCAGTTGTTAAAACTAGATATGAGTGATTCTATTGGATAACAGAACGTTTGCGTATCAAAGAAGAAATGCCTTATCTATTGAGGAAGTAAACGTAAAAAGTAGTCAAATCGTACAACGCTTATTGCCTTATTTACATGGTAGGGTTGGAATCTATATGGCATATGGTAAGGAAGTGAGTGTAGAGGCATTGCGTCTACACCAAGAATTCTGTTTTTGTGCTCCTGTTACCTTACAAAATTATGAGATGAAATTTTATCAAATCGATGAACATACACTATTTGAACAACATGCTTATGGTATATGGGAACCTATAGGAACTCTTGAGGTTCTACCAGAACACATAGATTGCATGATCATTCCTATCGTAGCATTTGATGAACACAAACATCGTTTGGGGCATGGAAAGGGCTATTATGATCGCTATTTAGCTTCTTATAAGGGAGTTAAGATTGGTGTCGCATTTGAATGTCAAAAAGTAGAGGCAATTCAATGTAATTCTCATGATGTGGATATGGATGTCATAGTTACTGAGGATGCCATTTATTTATAAATTAGAAATAATAAATATATGAATAAAACCATAGATATCTTTCTCACAAAAAGAAATAGCATCTATGGTTTTTAATTATTTAGGAGTATAAGCCTTAGCAGAGAATGTTAAGGATAACGATATCAAAGAGAGATAAGACCCATTTGTTAGAACGTTTGATTTAGAAAAACAGTATGGTAGAACAAATGTATGTTACGTTTTAAGCTGTTTCAACATACTATCTGATCTCAATCAAAACAACAGTAAATTGTCACACAAACAGCCACAGGTCTATCATAGAATCACAAAACAGATGATCATCTATATCAATTTTACAAAATAACAGCATGATTTCATAGGAACCCCATTGCATTTTGAAACCATTCATCCTAAAATAAAAATAAAAAAGGAGACCAATTATGATTCATTCTAATATGCTCAAACGTACAAACGACAAGCATTTATTCTTCCTGCCGGAACCTCTGATAGCCGAACTTTGCTATCGGTTACGAGACGCCAACATTCCTTATAAAGCAATGTCATGGGAAGATCTTGTCACTGAACCTTATAACCTCAAAAGCGTCCTGCCCCAATATAAACAAAGCGTTGAACATGCTCGTCAGAAATATAAAGTAGCAGGCTACAAAGACATCAACTGCATCGGTGCCATTGAAAGTAAGATTTCCAATGACAGTTTGTATGCTATGACCTTACTGTTTTTTGGAGAAACCATAGACCCAGACTATAAGAAACAGCAGGACGAATTGGCGGCAATTGCCAAACGTCATTACTACGAAGCTTATGCTGACATGCCCGGTATCCCTGTTTCCAAAAAATAAGGGATACATTCATGATGAAAACCATTCATCAGGCAATCCAACCACAGTCTCTGTTTCAGGTCATCATGTCCAACAGAACTCATGTTAGAAAGTGGCTTGAGATATAAGATAAATAATGATTAAGAGGGATAAGGTATATCTACAAGCGGAAGTTGTTAATAATAATTGATGATTATTGTAGTCGTACTCTTTGGTTTGCTGTGAGGTATAACTGCCCTCGAGGACAGAGAATGTATCACCTATCACACCCTTCTGGTCAAAAGATATGTGGGACGTGATACACCTGCCGAGGGTTTCGTTTATTAAAAAGACATCCTAGAAAAAAGGTGTCTTTTTTTGCCCTTATGAATGCATAGCTTAACGAATAAGGTAATTAGCATGCTTGTTCTGCGTGCTTTTATGCGTTTGTGATTTAGATTCTATTGTCCTTACGGACAAGACATATTTGTTCCTTGATTCACGATCAAGCATCATATATTTAGATCAACTTGTCCTTACGGACAAGGCATTGGGGTATATCACACTATGACATTAATTAGATGCTCAAGTCAAAATAAGACTTGACAATCTGTTCAAAAAACCCGCATAAGACCTTTTCTGATTTAGATCCCCAAGCCGGAATAAGGCTTGACATCGTCTTACAAACACCCACAGGGGTTGTAAGATATTTAGATTCCGAAGCCGGAATAACTAAAGGGCTTCATAATCTAAATCATACAAAGTGCACAAGGCTTTGACAACACCATCCTCGTCATTGCTTAATGCTTCATAATGGCATACTTTTTTTAGTTCTGGATGAGCGTTTGCCATAGCATAAGAATAGGTACATTCTTTCATCATTTCATAATCATTCATATAATCACCAAATGCTACAAAGTCATCACTATGAAGTCCATGCCTTTGTTTCAACATAGCAATCGCTTTTCCTTTACTGACATCAGGATTACTAACATCGATCCAATCTTCTCCAGATACCACAGCACGAAGTTTTCCAGTAACAGGTTTTATGAAAGGATAGCTATTAGTTTCAGCGTTTCGTTTATCATAAACGGTGATTTTCGCAATTTGATCAATATTTGCGCCATCCATGATATCATCAACCTGTTTTCGATGAGCATAGTACATTTTTGCGTTTTCTAAAAACTGAGGATCATCACTTTCTAAATAGGCACTTTTAACACCACAAAGGATAGGAAAGGCATCTGGACAATTTCTTGCTTGTTGTATGACCGGTAAAATATCTTCATAAGCAAGTGCATCTGCATAAATGGGGGTTTCTCCTTGATACATCACACCACCATTTTCCGCAATAAACAGCATTTCCTTTGCTTCATCCTTGAATTGTTGATATAAATTAAAATATTGCCTACCACTTGCTACACCGAAACAGACTCCTTTTTTCTTAAGTTCTGTAATAAGTGAAAAAAGTTTTTGAGGTAATCTTTTTTTACTATCTAATAGGGTTCCATCCATATCACAAATAACATATTTCATAGTATTGATCTCCTTTTTCGTTCCTATTTTATCATGTCTGTGAAACGATGACAATGTTATATGAAAGCATGAGTTTCTTACTGGGAAACTTTTCTGCTTAATGTTGCTTCTAAAGCCATTGTGAGGTAGGTGTCTACACGATATAATGTAGTTAATTAAAAGGAGGAGAAACCAATGGAATTGTTTCGATTGAAAGAGAATATAGCTTCACTTCGGCGTAGAGATAAAATGACACAGGAAGAGCTTGCTGACTATATGGGGGTTAGTAAATCTAGCGTTTCAAAATGGGAAACAGGTACGACGATTCCTGATATCGTGTTCTTACCTGAACTAGCAAACTTATTTCATGTGACCTTAGATGAGTTGTTAGGTTATGAGCCACAGTTGGATAGAGATCAGATACGTCGTATTTATGATGAATTATCAAAAGAAATGAGTTGCGGTGATCGAAACCAAGCTTTAAAAGATTATAAGGATTATGTTCATCGATATTCTTGTTGCTTTCCTTTTCTCAATCAAATGTGTGTGTTACTGTTAAACCATTTGGATATGTACGAAGAAACACAGAGAAAGGAATTATATGATTTGTTATGGAAACAATGCCAACGAATCAAAGAAAAAAGCGAAGATGCGGATCTTATGAAGGATGCCATTATGATGGAAAGTATCCTAAGCATTCAGATGAAACAACCTGAGAAGGTATTAGAATTAATTGGTGAGGACATACGACCACTCAGACAGGATAGCGAATTGATCGCCAGCGCATATCAAATGTTGGGAAATATAGAAAAGGCAAAAGAAATCACTCAAGTATGTAGCTATCAGTATTTATTGTTTTTTCTACAAGATACCATGAATTATATGATGTTGAATGTAGAGAATCATGCTTTATGTGATGAAATCATACAACGACTTCATGTGGTCATGCATACCTTTCATCTAGATCGTCTTCATGCGATTACTGCCATAACCTTTCACTTGGATTGTGCTGTGATTTATGCAATGCGTGAAGATAAGGATGCTACTTTAACTTCACTTGAAACATATACTGATATTTGTTGTTATCATAATGAAACACTTGAGCATTTAAAAGGGGACGAGTTTTTTTGTCACATCGATCAATGGCTTCAGGATCTAGAACTTGGCACACGTGCACCTAGAGCCAAACAAATGGTATATGCTTCTTTGCTTCAAGCAATAGAGGAAAATCCACTTTTTCAGTTTTTGCATGAGGAACATCGTTATCAAACATGTGTAGAACGTCTGAAACATAAATTATAGGAGGAAAAGAACAATGGAAACATTGATGGAATATTTACCGGCATTACTACCACTCATCCTATTAGAAGTATTTTTGGCTATCTTTTCTTTGATTCATGTATTACGTCATCCACACTATCGTTTCGGTAATCGACTCTTTTGGTGTGTCATCGTATTATTCATACAATTTATTGGACCAATCATATATTTCACCTTCGGAAGAGGAGAAGCTTAGATGTCAACGATATTAAAAATCCAGCATGTAGCAAAATCCTTTGGAACACAGGAAGTGTTAAAAGGGATTGATTTAGATGTACCAGAACATTCTGTTTTTGGATTTATCGGTCAAAATGGGGCAGGCAAGACAACTACAATGAAAATGGTTCTAGGACTGTTGAAGATGGATCAAGGGTTGATTCAGGTATGTGGTAAAGATGTACATTTCGGTTATACAGATCCATGTATCGGCTATTTAAGTGATGTTCCTGAGTATTATGGATTTATGAGTGCAATAGAATATATGGAACTATGTGCTAGAATAACTGGGATTGAGAAAAAGGATGCAGGAATACGTATCAATAAATTATTACAAATGGTAGGATTACAAGAGTATCCCAAAAAGAAACTACAAGGTTATTCAAGAGGGATGAAACAACGACTTGGTATTGCACAGGCATTATTGAATGAACCTAAACTTTTGATTTGTGATGAACCGACCAGTGCGTTGGATCCTATTGGGAGAAAAGAAATTCTGGATATTTTATATGCTGTAAAAGAAACTACCACGGTCATCTTTTCTACGCATATCCTGTCTGATGTAGAACGCATTTGTGATCATATTGCAATCTTGAAGGATGGTAACATTGCTTTAAAAGGTAATCTAGCACAATTAAGAGCTCAATATGGAAAAGGACGTTGGAAGGTTTCCTTTTCTACGAAGGAAGAAGCAAAACGTTTCGGATCTTTGGATTGTTTGAAACAAGATGAAATCGAAGTTCATGATGTTGATGTGATGATGCATACACAACAAACAAAAGCAAAAGAAAAACAGTTGTTGCAACTTTTTTTGGATGTGGATCTAATGCCGGTGCGTTTTGAATGGGAACAGCCTTCATTGGAACATGTGTTTATGGAGGTGGTACAATGAGAGGGTTGTTGGCTTTTACCAAAAAAGAGTGGATGGAAGGTATTCGCACATATAAATGTCTTATCATCTTGATTGTCTTTCTGGCATTTGGTTTTATGAATCCTATTTTCGCAAAGTATGCACCTGAATTAATGTCAAGTATGATGCCAGAAGGGATGCATATGGAACTTCCTATACCAACAGTTCTAGATTCATGGACTCAGTTTTTTAAAAATATTTCACAAATGGGATTGATTATTTTTATGCTCATGTTCAGTGGTGTTTTATCTAATGAATTTCAAAAGGGAACGCTCATTAATATGGTAACAAAAGGATTGTCTAGAAAAACGATTTTGTTGTCAAAGACCATGTACTTAATCGGAATATGGACATTGTGTTTTGGAAGTTGTTTTCTTGTTACCTTAGGGTATGGATTGATGTTTTGGAGTGAATGGAAGTTAGCGTTTCTTGCATTTTCCTTGTTTTGTATGTGGCTGTTTGGTGTGATGTTATGTTGCATGTTGTTGTTGGGAAGCCTTTTGACACGAACCAGTGCAGGTGGTTTATTATTGGCAGGAGGCTCTGTGGTATGCTTTATGTTGGTTCAAATCGTGCCAAATAGCAGTGCATATAATCCTATCTCTTTGATCAGTGAGAATATGGCTATCATAAAAGGAACGATTGCAATGAAGGAGATATATCCTGCAATTGGAATTTGTTTGCTCATTATAATCATAACGTATGGTTTGAGTGTTGTGGTATTTCAAAGGAAGCAGTTATGATATAGAACTATTTAAAGAAATGCTGTTAGAAATTAATGTTCTGACAGCTTTTTGTATATTATTGAATGGATACCATGTAGATCGAAGTTCTAATGAGGCTTTGATTTTTTTTGCGTACGATAACATAAAAGAAAGAAGACTATGACAAAAAGCATTGTATAACATATATCATTTTGGATGTTTATTCTATTATCACTTTTTGAAAATTATTTAAAAAGTGGTAATAAGCTAGTCACTTAACCAACGACAAATATCATTAGGATAAGCATCACGAATATCTAAGAGAGAGGAAACTTCACGAGTAAATGTTTGATCATCCGTAATATTATCGCTTACCTGAATGTAGATTTGTTCGCTTCTTCTTTTTTCAACAAAATCAATTTCTTTTTTGTATAACTTTCCTACATAAACTTCATATCCTTGCTAACATAGTTCAAGATAGACAATATTTTCATATACTCTACCAAAATCCATGTTTTTTGTTCCATTTACTGCATATCTAAAAGAAGGATCACATAAATAGTATTAATTGTTTGTAGATAAACACTTTTTTCCTTTGACATCATATCGTTTTGCTTCATAAAATAAGAATGCATTCTCTGAATAAGGAATATAATTGGTGATCGTTTTTTTAGTGATTTCACTATGATTGTTATTCTAATTGAGCAATTGACCTAATGAAGTTTTGATTTTTTACATAGGATAACATGAAAGGAGGGGGAACTATGACAAAAATCATCGTATATGATGTATACTCTGATGCACTTGAGGTTTTTGATCGTTCAGAAAATGATCCGATGCCATATGCATATGGGAATACGATGCTTGTTCGTGAATTTCGAGGTTCTTCTAATTCCAGTGTTTTATGGACAACCAATGCCGCAATGGAATCATGGAATGCGACACGAAGAGCATATGGTGCACCAATTCCGTTTCGTTATGCATTTAAACGAATTTGGGAAGGTGGACATGGTAGACAATCTCAGCATTATGCAGGTGTTTCGTTTGATGTAGGACAGGCATTGTCTCAAACACAAAGAAATAGAATTTGGAATATCGCAAATGATCTAGGGGTTTGGGTTTATGTGGAACCACAATATTTAACACCGACATGGGTTCATTTTGATAAACGTTATGGAACGCCGGCTTGTAGTGCAGGTTTTCCAACACTTCGAAGAGGTAGTAGGGGTGTATATGTTTTGATATTACAAGATGCTTTGAATGCTTTAGGATATAGTACAAGAAGTTTAGATGGAGTCTTTGGTGGTAATACCTATTCTGCATTGGTTGCTTATCAAAGAGAAAATGGATTATCGGCTGATGGAGTTTGTGGATGTGGTACTTGGACAAGAATTGTGAATGAAGTCGTTGGGATTGGATTAACTCCGACAGTGATAGATCCATAGAGAAAGCGTGGGTTTATTTCAACCCACGTTTTTACATAGATTTTTTCATCACACAGTTATGATAGATCATAACTGATAAAAGATGGAAACTATAAATGAAAAGTGATGTTTTCATGATTTATTCTTATACCATGAAAGACTTGAAGAATATAATTGTTCCAATCATAAAGAAATATAAAGCAGGAAATGCTTAGTATTCCTTTACATTATCCCAGGAGATACATCTTATAGAAATCCTTCGAAACAAGAATGTACATGTATCATATAAGGTTACAATAATTCTTTCACTTTTCTTGCCAAGTGTAATGGGATATTCGTAAATTCTCCGTTCTTTCTGTATCTACGCTTTGAGAAGTGCAAAGCATACTTAGGTTGATTGTTTAAAATATACTTTTTGAAAAATGGTGCGGATTTGTCTTCTCCAGCTTTTGCTGTTTGAATTGATCCAACTTATCGAAAGCTGATCATGGGTGTTGTGTTTTTGATACATTATAAACACGTTATAACATTTCCGCAGAAACAAGCCACTCAATTGCTTCTCCAAAATCACGTGCTCTGGCACCTTCACGAACTACACCGTATACAAACTTCTCATTTGATTTTGAGAGTTGTGAAACAATAATGCGAAATACCATAAGAATACGTCCGCTATTCACTTTGCCATGATGCTTGGAGAAATCATTCTCATATACTTCGATAAGCTCTTTTTGTATCTGATTTATTTTGATTGGATCCTTATATTTTATCCAAGAAGATACACATTCTTGCATACCGCCGATAATGAGGTAGTTGTTATAGACTTCGAATAAACGATTATGGAAGATTTCCTCAATAGGTTGTTCCTTTTGAATGCTCTTATAGTAAGCATAAAGCGAAGAATCATTCGCTTCAAGAAACTCATCGAAAGTAAGCGGATATATGTTTAGTAGATTTATTATTCCACCGGGTATGATTTCGGCTTTGCTAGAAGCGTACCCAATACATGGAAAACAGAATCATAAATCAAACAGAAAAATGGGAAAGGCACAGCCTTTTCTTCTCTTTCTTTTTTGGAAATGATATAATGAAACCAGTGAGGAGTGTTCACATGAAAAGAAAACGTTGGCTGTATCTACTGTTTTCTTGTTTGATGCTATTATATGGCTGTGAGGATTCAGGTGGTAACAATGATGACACACAGTATCCTACTGCTTATGAGGATAGTCCATCTAAGACGATCGATGAACTACTCCTAGCGCAAAGCCCTGAAATTGATGTGGCAGAGGATCAAGATAGCATCGTACATATCGATTACAGTAATATCAATTTAGGATATATCAGAATCAAGCGTCTGTTGAAAGATAATCGAAGGATGAAAGTACTGATTGCGAAAGCTGATCAAGAAGATCCATATTATGATTTGGATAAAGTAGGGGAATATGAAACTTTCCCATTACCATTTGGAGATGGAGAATATCAAATCACAGTAAGACTACAAAATCCTGAAACAAAAGGATATGCACTTGTTTATTCTGGTAAATTTAATGTAACCTTGGTAAATGAGCAATCTCCTTTTCTGTATCCCAACCAGGTGGTAAACTATGATGCAACTACCCAAACCATACAAAAGGCATTTGAACTTGTTTCAAATGATACCAATGATTTACAGCGAGTGAAAACATTATATGATTATGTAGTGAATCATATTACTTATGATTATGATAAATCAAAGGCAACGAAAAATACTTATGTTTTACCGAATGTAGATGAAACATTAGATAGTAATAAGGGAATCTGTTTCGATTATGCGGCTGTGATGGCAGCAATGTGTCGATCTCAACATATTCCATGTAAGGTGATCGTAGGTGATACGAAGGAATATCATGCATGGGTAGAGGTTTGGTTAGATGGTATGGGATGGATCAATCCACAAATCTTATTCGAAGGAAAATCATGGACTAGATTAGACCCAACCTATGCATCTACAAAGGCAAAATATGATGGTGAATATATTACCAAAGGAATCTATTAAGGAGGAATAACCATGAGAGCGGAATGGAACGATGAACAGATGTATGAATTCTGTACGAGCATGGCAATGGTGTTAGAAGGTGGTTTATCACCACAAGAGTGCTTAGAAGTTATTTTAAGCGGTGATATTCAAACGGAAATCAAGAAAGATCTAGAAGTCTTATTGTCAGATATCAAAGAATTGGGAAGTCTTTATGCAAGTGTAAAGGATCAGGCGTTTTTCGATCCTTATGCAAAAAAGATGATAGAAATCGGAGAAATCAGCGGTAATTTAGATCAGGTAATGAAAGAGCTGGCATTGTATTATGAGCGAAGTGAGGATTTGAAAAGAAATTTAAAGGATGCTTTGGTATATCCGCTTATCTTATTAATGATGATGTGGTGTATCGTTGCATTGATCATATGGAAAGTGTTACCGATATTTGAAAAGGTATTGCATAATATGGGTGCTATTTTGACAACAGGATCTCATACGATGATGCAATTCGGGCGTATCTTTGCGATGGTATCGTTTGTATTATTGACAATAATTTTAGTAATTGCCTTTTATATTTATATAACCAGAAGAAGTTCACAAAATAAAATACTATCTCATTTCTTTTTGACAAAACGATTATATAAAAATATTGCGATGGCGAAGATGACCTATGCGTTTTCTTTGTTTGTATCCAGTGGATACGATGCAGATGAGGCAATGCAGTATTTACCTGATCTTGTGGATCATCCTGATATGAAAGAGCGATTGAATCATTGCTTGACTGATATCAAGCAAGGGGATAGTTTTCTGGATGCGATGCAGAAAGAAAAACTCTATGAAGGTGTGTATGCAAACATGATCTTTACAGGATTTCATAGTGGTAAGAGTGAAGAAGTTTTGAAAAAGGTTAGTGCTTTGTATGAGCGTGATGTTGATAATGGAATCTCTACTTTCCTTAATACGATAGAACCTGGAATCGTCATTTTATTATCCGTGATCGTTGGGGTCATTCTGCTTTCTGTGATGCTGCCGCTGATGAGCATCATGACAAGTGTATAAAATGAAGCATAAATTTTTGATCCTGTTTCAAATTGGTGTGTTTATCGGTATGATCTTATTGTTTGTTTATGGTTTTCAAACAGCTGATACACAATTGGAAGAAGAGGATCTTGATAGGGTAAAACAGGCGATCCAGCAAGCGGCACTGGAATGCTATAGCATAGAAGGGTTTTATCCTGAAGATATTGCGTATTTGAAGGAACATTATGGATTATATTTACAAGAAGATCTATATTCCATTCGATATAGCTATGTAGGTAGTAATATCATGCCGGATACCAATGTCTATTGGAAGGAAGGGGAGTTACAATGAAGCGTCATACGATTGATGTGTTATTCTCCTTATCTTTGTTTATGGTATTTGTGATCTGCAGCTTTTTGTTGTTGCTGTTTCAAATCAATGGATATCATCATATCAGTGAGGATCAGGATCATTTAACTACAACAGCGTCTTATTTACAAACAACGATTCGCCGATTTGATGCTGAAGATGCCATTACGATAAAGCAAATTGATGGAACTATGTGTCTTTGTTTGTATCAAGATGAAGAAGCAATGTATCTTTATGTACAAGATGGAATGTTAAAGGAATTATACCAGAAGAAGGCTATGGATATCGATCTTGATTTTGGTGATGATCGTTTTGCTTTAAGGAATTGGGAAATAAAGCAAGAAGGGAATCGATTATCCATTAAACTGAATGATGAAACCGATGCTCTTACCTTCACCATTGCTTGTAAAGGTGGTGTTTTGGTATGAGACAACATTCAGGGAAATCATTATCATTTCTTATGGAATTATTACTCGTAATCTTCTTTTTCATGATTGCGGCAAGTATATGTGTATTGGTCATGAGCAATACCAAGGCGAAAAATCAATTTGCGAAGGATGTTAGAGAAACTTTGTTTTATGGGCAAGATTTGATTGCAACAGAAAGTACTTATTTAACAAAAGATCATTTCTATGTAAATGAAGATGGAATAGCACAGGATACGCAAGCAAAATATGAAGTTTTTATTCAAGTGATCGAACAAGGAAGCGTAGGAGAACATTGTCAGATGTTGATTCAAACAAATGGTAGACAATTGGTGACATTAGACTTTTATCGTCAGGGGGAGACATCATGAAGAAGAAGAGAAATACGATCAGAGTAGGAATTGGTACTAGCTCCATCATGATGATCTTTGTGGTATTGTGTATGATGATCTTATCCATGTTATCTTATAGTAAGGCCTTACAAAAAGAGCATATCGCACTTAGAGGGCAAAAGGTACAACAACAATATACTACAGCTGATGCTACCATGCAGTTTGTGATCCATGAGTTATCTGATATCACATTAAATCAGAAAGATCGATTACTTTTAAAGGACCATGACATTCAATATCAATATCGTGATGAAAAGTTAATCTTAACTTTGGTCGTGGATGAGCACCAACAATTATATGTGGTGTTGGTAAAGCAAGATGATAAAATGAAAATCGAAACTTATGAAATAAAAGAAAAAGGAGTGTGATCATAATGGTAGTTATACAGGAAATTCTGCAAGAAGCATTGGATAAAAATGCAAGTGATATCTTTTTGATTGCTGGACACAGTTATGCATTTAAGATCAATGGTAATATTGAAAACATGAGTGAGGAAAAATTGATGCCGGAGGATACCGCTACATTGATTCAGGATATTTATCGATATGCTCCGCAAAATCAATATGAGGATTTTCTCGCAAAAAAAGATGATGATTTTTCTTTTTCTATTCCGGGTTTGGGAAGATTTCGTGTGAATGTATATATGCAACGAAATTCTCAGGCTGCTGTATTAAGAGTCGTCCGCTTTGAATTACCAGATCCTTCCTTGATGGGGATACCGGATACCATTATGAATCTATGGCAGACAAAAAAGGGGATGATTCTAGTGAGTGGTCCGGCTGGTTGTGGAAAATCTACGACTTTGGCCTGTTTGATTGATAAAATTAATCGAAATCGCAATGTGCATATCATTACCATAGAGGATCCGATTGAATATTTGCATTCTCATAAACAAAGTATTGTTTCTCAAAGAGAGGTTTATCATGATACCAAAGATTATCCGAATGCTCTTCGATCTGCGTTACGTGAAGCACCTGAGGTCATTTTAGTTGGCGAAATGAGGGATCTTGATACGATGGAAACAGCAGTAACGGCGGCTGAGACAGGACATTTGATTTTATCAACCTTGCATACGATCGGTGCTGCCAATACCGTAGATCGTATGATCGATGTATTTCCCAGTGCGCAACAGCAACAGATTCGTATTCAATTATCTATGACACTTCAAGCAGTAATCAGTGAACAATTGCTTCCAGCTGTGGATGGTACTATGGTGCCCGCATTTGAAATTATGATCGTGAATCCGGCTATTCGTACCCAAATCAGGGATGGAAAGATCCATCAATTAGAAAATTCAATCATTGCTGGTAAGGATATAGGAATGGTGACGATGGATGATAGTTTGGTACAGTTAGTAAAAAAAGGAAAGATCACAACAGAAACCGCCTTATTGTATGCCTCTAATCAAGAGCGTATCAGAAAAAGATTAAAAGAGCTGTCTTGCTGATTTTGACAGAAAAGTTTGATTGTATAGATACTGTAAGGTAAAAAAAAGATATACTGAAGATACTCCATATAAGAGAGGATGATCATATGAAAAGAGAACATAAACATGCCATTGCGGCTTTGACCGGTTTGATCGTTGGAGCAGCGACAGGAGTCGGTATCGCAAAGCGTTATCAGAAAAGAAAATTAGAAAAAGAGCTTACAACAGTGGCATCTGGAAGAAAAGGGGAACGTCAGGCATATTTGATTGGTGGAGGATTAGGCAGTCTAAGTGCTGCTGCATATCTGATACAAGATGCGGGGTTTGCAGGAGAAAATATTCATATCATAGAAGGATTGGATATTCTTGGCGGTAGTAATGATGGTGCTGGTAATCCCATTTCCGGGTTTGTTTGTCGTGGTGGAAGGATGCTGAATGAAGAAACCTATGAAAATTTTTGGGATTTGTTTTCAACGATTCCTTCTTTAGAGTGGTCAGGGAAAAGTGTAACTGAGGAAATCTTAAATTTTGATCATTTGCATCCAACCCACGCACAAGCACGTTTGGTAGATAAGCATGGTGTGATACAAGATGTCAAAAGTATGCAGTTTCATAATATGGATCGAATGTTAATGAGTAAATTGCTTTTGACGCCAGAAGAAAAACTGGATAATGTAACCATAGAGGAATGGTTTCAGGAAAGCCCACACTTTTTCACCACTAATTTTTGGTATATGTGGCAAACAACATTTGCATTTCAGAAATGGAGCAGCGTATTTGAGTTTCGTCGTTATATGAATCGTATGATGTTGGAATTTTCACGTATCGAAACTCTAGAGGGAGTAACAAGAACGCCTTATAATCAATATGAGTCACTCATTTTACCACTAAAAAGTTATTTAGAAGGGTATGGTGTAGACTTTAGTATCAAAGCAATGGTGGAGGATATCGATTTTAAAGAGGATGCTGTGACTGTTGTGGATCTTCATATCAATGAGAATGGAAAACAACGCATATTGCATTTAGAGGATGGAGATCTTTGTATGCTTTGTAATGGTTGTATGAGTGATTGTGCTACGTTAGGTGATTTTAAGCATCCGGCTCCTTATCAACCTGAAAATCCGATGTCTGGGTCTTTGTGGAAGAAAATTGCGGATAAAAAACCGTCTTTAGGGAATCCGGTTCCCTTTTTCAGTAAACCAGAAGAGACCAATTGGGAAAGTTTTACTGTGACTTGTAGAGGAAATCGCTTGTTAAAGATGATTGAACAGTTTTCTGGCAATATACCGGGAAGTGGTGCCTTGATGACATTTAAGGATAGTAATTGGTTGATGAGCATTGTAGTTGCTGCACAACCTCATTTTAAGGCGCAAGATCAAAATACTACCATATTTTGGGGTTATGGATTGTATACGGATCAGGTCGGTAATTATATCAAAAAACCGATGCGTGAGTGTAGTGGAGAAGAAATTTTGTTAGAACTTCTGGGTCATTTACATTTTGAAGAGTTCACAAAGGATATATTAGCCGATATTGTAAATGTGATTCCTTGTATGATGCCTTATGTAGATGCACAATTTCAGCCAAGAGCAATGTCTGATCGCCCACATGTTGTACCAAGTGATGCTACTAATTTTGCAATGATATCACAGTTTGTGGAAATACCAGAGGATATGGTGTTTACAGAGGAGTATTCAGTACGTGCAGCACGTATAGCTGTATATACTTTATTGGATATTAATAAGAAAGTTCGTCCTGTTAGTGCATATTGGAAAAATCCCAAGGTGTTGGCAAGAGCAGGGAAAACCATGTTTCGATAAGGATAAGGCCATTCTCATTCTATTTGAGGGTGGCTTTTTATGTTATACTTATTGATATAGGTTTATGATAAGGAGATGGATATGATGTATTATGGAATTTATGAGTCTTTTTTAGGGAATATCACTCTGGTGGCGGATTCTGATAATTTAATGGGATTATGGATCGAGGGGCAGAAATATTTTTTACGTAATGTAAAGGGTGATTTGATAAGAAAAGAGGATTTATCGGTCTTGGTACAGACAAAAGCATGGCTTGATCGCTATTTTGCGAAAGAAAGACCTAATATCAAGGAGCTTCCTTTAGCGCCTCAAGGTAGTTTATTTCAACAAACAATATGGAACTTATTGTGTGAGATTCCTTATGGAACGTTGGTAACGTATAAAGCGTTAGCACAAAAAGCCGCAATCATGTTAAATAAGACAACCATGTCTGCGCAAGCGGTAGGTGGTGCTGTTGGTCATAATCCGATATCTATTATCATTCCATGTCATCGAGTGGTAGGAAGCAATGGATCTTTAACTGGATATGCAGGAGGTATGGATAAAAAAATCAGCTTATTAGAATTGGAAGAGGTTGATATGTCTAACTTGTTTATACCTAAAAATGATGTATATAATAAAAAGTCAAGAGGTATTTCATCAAAATAAACGGATGAAGACAATCTTGACTTTTTTTGAATGAAGAAAAAGAGTTTATTTGATTTCTATTTGAAAAGAATAGTCTCGTGAGGCTTGTGTTGCATGAACTTGATAGATGCCAGGTGTATGGATATCAACACTAGAAAGGTTTAATTTCATTCGTTGATTGCTTATGACACCATCAAAATAATGGTTAGCATCTGTTGGTAGTTTCGTGTCTTTTTCGAATATAAAGATTGTTTGTTTTGGTCTTAATGCTTTCCCTTCAGCACCGATTGCGATCATGAATGTTAATAGTGTGCAAATTAAAATAGTGCTGAGGGTTGTCAAACGATGTAGTTTCATATAGCTTTCCTTCTTTCTTGTTCATGGCGAACCATTAAAATATAAAGAAAACTGGCAGTTGTCTTGTAAGACTAACTCGCCAGTTTGTTATGCCAATAACTGGAGCGGATGATGAGAATCGAACTCACGTAGTCAGCTTGGAAGGCTGAAGTTCTACCATTGAACTACATCCGCACGTATTTCGTGATAAT
>NZ_JBEQZJ010000017.1:0-77204 GCF_045223415.1 Hoskinsella mucinilytica
CGGCCTGTATGGCTTTCACATAATCTGCTATTTTTGCGGCCATATCAAACACTCCTTTTTATAATGCCATTATCATAGCATATAAATTCTGATTAAGGAGTTTTTTTCCATATTTTTTTTACAGAGTAGAAAATGCCTGTTCAAAATCATATAAAAGATCATCGATATACTCACAACCAATAGATAAACGAATCGTATTCGGATAAATACCTTGTTCCTTTAATTCTGCTTCTGTAAGCTGTGCATGGGTGGTCGTAGCCGGATGAATGACCAACGATTTTACATCCGCAACATTCGCCAATAAGGAGAAGATTTCCAGCGCATCGATAAACTTCATTGCATCTTTTGCGTTCCCTTTGATTCGAAACGTAAAGATGGATCCTGCGCCATTTGGAAAATATCGCTCATATAAAGCATGATAACGACTATCCAAAAGCGAAGGATGCTCTAGCGCTTCTACCTGTGGATGATGTTGTAGATAAGATACCACTTTTAATGCATTTTCCACATGACGCTCTACTCGTAAAGATAAGGTTTCTAATCCTTGTAGTAACAAGAATGCATTAAATGGTGAAATTGCTGCACCGGTATCTCTTAAATACACTGCACGAATACGGGTCACATAGGCTGCCGGTGTCATGTTTGAAAATACTGCGCCATGATAAGAAGGATCACTTTCCGTTAATTGCGGAAACTTTCCACTCCCTACCCAATCAAAACGTCCTCCATCAATAATGACACCACCTAAACTGGTACCATGTCCACCGATAAATTTTGTTGCGGAATGAACAACGATATCTGCGCCATGTTCAATTGGCCGAAATAGAAAAGGTGTCGCAAAGGTGTTATCCACGATCAATGGGATCTTATGTTCATGAGCAATGTCACTCAGTGCTTCTATATCGATCAAGGAGCTATTGGGATTACCCAGGGTTTCGATAAATACCAACTTGGTATTGTCTTGTAAAGCCTCTTTGAAATTCATCGGGTCATCCCCATCCACAAAGGTTGTGGTTATCCCATAATCTGATAAGGTATGCGCCAATAGATTATAAGAACCACCATAAATCTGTTTCGCAGCAACGACATGATCCCCTGCCTTTGTTAATGACAAAATGGCGTAGGTGATCGCAGCGGCACCACTTGCTACTGCCAATGCTGCAATTCCTCCCTCTAAAGCTGCCATACGCTTTTCAAATACCTCTTGAGTGCTATTGGTCAAACGACCATAAATATTGCCCTCATCACTCAACGCAAAACGAGCTGCCGCCTGTTCACAACTGTCAAATACATAACTCGTTGTCTGATAAATCGGTACGGCACGAGATCCTGTAGCACGATCTGCTTGTTCCTGTCCGACATGTAACTGTTTCGTTTCAAAATTCCATTCCCTTTGTTGATTGTTCTTCATACAATTTTCCTCCTATGGTTACTCACTTATGAGTGGTGTAGAAAAATAACGATCTCCTCCATCCGGTAAGATCACAACAATGCGTTTTTGCGCAAAGCGATCTCTTTTTGCGATTTCCATTGCAGCCGCAAGTGCTGCACCGGATGATATTCCTGCTAGTATCCCTTGCGTTTTTGCCAACGCTTTTCCATATGCAAAGGCATCTTCATTACTTATCGTAATGATCTCATCATATATATTTGTATTTAAAGTATCAGGTACAAATCCTGCACCAATCCCTTGGATCTTATGAGGTCCCGATGTTCCTTCAGATAACATCGGAGAATCTTTTGGTTCCACTGCCACAATGTGAAGATGTGGGTGTTGTTGTTTTAAATAAGCACCAACACCGGAAATCGTTCCTCCGGTCCCGATTCCTGCTACAAGCACATCTATCTGTCCATCCATCTGTCGCTCAATTTCCGGTCCTGTTGTTAGATAATGAGCTTTGGGATTCGCCTTATTTTCAAATTGGCCTAATATATAAGCATTACCTAATTCTTGTACAAGTTCTTGTGCCTTAGCGATGGCACCCTTCATTCCATCCTTACCGGGTGTTAAAACGACCTGTGCACCATATGCTTGTATCAAGTTTCTACGTTCAATGCTCATTGTTTCCGGCATGACGATGATTGCCTTCATTCCCTTTGCCGCTGCACTTGCCGCAATTCCGATTCCGGTATTGCCACTTGTTGGCTCTATCAAAGTTGTTCCTTCACTGATTTTCTTAGATGCCAAAGCATCCTCGATCATACTTTTTGCGATTCTATCTTTTACGGAGCCACTTGGGTTATAAGATTCCAGCTTCGCATATACCATTGCTTTTGTTTCATACTTTCGACACATGGAAGATAACTCCACGATCGGGGTATTTCCAATCAATTCAAAATAATCTTTTTTTACTTCTGTCATCTGTTGATTCCTCCGTTTCTTTTCAATTCACTAAATTCATATAGAATTAGTATGATATAAATATAGAAGAAAAGAGAGCGTATGTCAAGCATAATCTCTCTAAACGACAACTTTAATGCTTTTGATCAGCTGAAAGGTCTATCATATCCGCAAACAACGGTGTTCCTAAACCAAAGCCACCGGATACACTTAATACCTGTCCTGTTGTATAGGCTGCCCCATCAGATGCGAAATACACCACCGCCTCAGCGATCTCTTCCGGCTTTCCCATACGTTTGATCGGTGTATGGCGTAAAAAGAATTCTTGAAATTCCTTTGACATATGATCCATCACAGCATCCGTTGCGGTTTGACCCGGACAAACTACATTCACACGGATTTGATCTCTTGCAACCTGTAACGCAATATTCTTGGATAAATAAATGATCGCATCCTTACTAACCGCATAACCGATTCTTGCAATATCGGGAATCTGCCCTCCGATAGAACTGATATTAACGATGCTACCTCCACCTTGCTTTTTCATATAGGGTAAGATCGCCTGAGTAGATAAGAATACACTAGCCAGATTTTGATCCATGGTATTCATAAAGTCAGAATACGTTGTATGTTCGATATCTAAATCAGTTCTTGGATCAGAAGTACCGAAATTATTCACCAACACATCAATTCTTCCTTCTTTTTCTATGACCTCTTCTATCATGGACCCATAAGTTTCTTTCTTTGTCGCATCCTGATATACCGGATAAACGAAACATCCTATCTTTCGTAAAGCCGCTGCTTTTTCTTCAGCACGCTCAAGATTTCTTGCGGCCATATAGACCTTTGCTCCTTCTTTGGCACATGCCTCTACGATTGCATATCCGATACCACGAGTCGATGCGGTAACCAAAACTACTTTATCTTTTAATCTCATAAATGACACTCCTTTTCATCACATCTATCCACAGTATACACCAAGAAGGCCACTTTCATTACTGATATGCTTCAAAGAAAAAGACATCATAAGATGCCTTCTAAATAACATAAGTTCCATGATCCAAGAAACGATCGACAAAATCTTGTAAGGTAACACTGTCTACATAATCATTGATCACCTTATTTAATCCTTCATAAAAGGCTAAGGTTTGGCAACTTTCTTTTCTTTCACATAGATTATATTGTGTTTCCAAACAAGCTACACAGCTAAGATTTCCTTCCACTGCACGAAGAATTTCACCTGCAGTATACTGTTTGGGATCCTTGATCAAGGAATAACCACCTTGTGCACCACGAATACTACGAATCAACCCTGCCTTCGTCAAGGAAGAAACGATTTGTTCGAGATATTTCGTTGAAATTTCCTGTCGTTTACTGATATCATGTAGCGATACATGCTTTTCCTGTCCATTTTGTGCAAGATCGATCATTAGACGCAATGCATAACGTCCCTTCGTAGATATTTTCACACCATTCAACTCCTTTGATTCCTTTTAGTATACCACAGTTTTTATTTTTTCACTATCTAGCTACCCATTTATGCTTCATCCAAATACCCTTGATAGCTATCACATTTTAAAATTGATTTGGCTCTCTCCACTTCCGTTTGATCTGGTACTTTGGTATCCTCTAATGCATAAGGTATTCCAAGTTCCTTCCATTTATATACCCCAAGCGTATGATAAGGTAATATCTCTACTCGCTTCACACAATGTAGTGAAGCTAAGAAATCGGAAAGTGCTTGTAAGTATTCTAATTGATCATTGATTCCTGGTACCAATACATGACGTATCCAAATCGGCTTATGAATTTCATCCAGATATCGAATCATATCCAAAATATTCGCATTGGGTTGCCCTGTCAACTTAAGATGTTGTGTCTCATCTATGTGTTTGATATCCACCAAAAGCAGATCCGTTACCTCCATCAGTGCTTGAAACTTTGAAAAAAACGGTTCTTCCCTCGTAAATGGATTACCACATGTATCGATCACAGTATGAATGCCCATCTTTTTAGCACGTGTAAATAAATCAATCAAAAAATCAATCTGTAGTAACGGTTCTCCACCACTCACTGTGATGCCCCCTTGCTTTCCCCAATAAGTACGATATCGTAATGCTTTTTTCAACAACTCTTCACTTGTCGTATCTGCTTCACCTTTTTGCCATGTATCGGGATTATGACAATACTGACAACGCATTTGACAACCCTTCAAAAATATCACAAAGCGTACGCCGGGTCCATCCACTGAGCCAAAGGTCTCTATGGAATGAAGTGCACATTTCATCGGTTCCATGATGCTTCCTCCTAGTTTTATCATATACAAAAGGTCTGCGCAAGGCAGACCTAAATCACATTCCTACAAACTTTCGTGGCAGGTTCTTGCGATAACATCTAATTGCTGTTCACGAGTCAAATCGATGAATTTCACTGCGTATCCGGAAACACGAATGGTAAAGTTTGCATACTCTTCCTTTTCAGGATGTTCCATTGCGTCCTTTAACTTTTCAATTCCAAACACATTAACATTCAAGTGATGTGCTCCTTGTTCAAAATAGCCATCTAATACTCTAACAAGGTTATTCACACGTTCTTCTTCATCATGACCAAGCGCACTTGGATTGATGGTCTGTGTATTAGAAATACCATCTAATGCATATTCATAAGGTAACTTCGCAACAGAATTCAAAGATGCTAACAAGCCATTCTTTTCAGCACCATAAGCTGGATTTGCTCCAGGAGATAAAGGCTCTCCTGCTTTACGTCCATCAGGCAATGCACCGGTTGCTTTTCCATATACAACATTACTTGTAATGGTCAAGATAGAAGTCGTAGGTTCAGAATTACGATAAGTATGACGTTTTTCAATTTTACCCATGAATTCCTTCAACAACCATACAGCGATATCATCTGCACGATCATCATCATTTCCATAACGAGGGAAATCGCCTTCGATTTCATAATCGATAACCAATCCATTTTCATCACGCACGGTTTTTACTTTCGCATATTTGATTGCACTCAAAGAATCTACAACATGAGAGAATCCTGCGATACCGGTAGCGAATGTTCTACGTACATCAGTATCGATCAAAGCCATCTGGCTTGCTTCATAGTAATATTTATCATGCATATATTGAATCAAGTTCAAGATATTGACATATAGGTCTGCCAACCATTCCATCATGATATCATATTTATGCATAACTTCATCATAATCCAAATACTCTGATGTAATCGGACGATATTCAGGTCCTACCTGTGTTTTTGTCTTTTCATCAACACCACCATTGATAGCATATAATAAACATTTCGCAAGGTTTGCACGTGCTCCGAAGAACTGCATTTCCTTACCTGTTTGTGTAGCACTTACACAGCAACATACTGCATAGTCATCTCCCCAAACAGGACGCATAACATCATCATTTTCATATTGTACAGAACTTGTATCAATAGAGATGCGAGCAGAATAATCTTTGAATTTTTCAGGTAAGTTTTTAGAATATAACACAGTTAGGTTTGGTTCTGGAGCTGGTCCCATATTCTCCAATGTGTGAAGGAAACGGAAATCAGATTTCGTTACCATGTGACGACCATCCATACCAAGACCTGCAAGATCTAAGGTAGCCCATACAGGATCTCCTGAGAATAACTGATTATAAGAAGGAATACGAGCAAATTTTACCATACGGAATTTCATGGTCATATGATCGATCAATTCTTGTGCTTCACTTTCAGTTAGAATGCCTTGTTCTAAATCACGTTCGATATAAATATCAAGGAATGTAGAAACACGTCCCACAGACATTGCTGCGCCATTCTGTGTCTTGATCGCCGCAAGATATCCAAAGTATAACCACTGTACTGCTTCTTTGGCATTCTTCGCAGGTCCTGAAATATCATAGCCATAGCTTTGTGCCATTGCTTTCATACCCTTTAATGCTTTGATCTGTTCCGCAAGCTCTTCACGCTGACGAATGATATCATCCATCATTGTTCCACAACCACAATTGGCTTTGTCATGTTCCTTCATTTCGATCAAATAATCAATACCATATAAAGCAACACGACGATAGTCACCGACAATACGTCCACGACCATAAGTATCAGGAAGTCCTGTTACGATTTTATTACGACGTGCCAGACGCATTTCCGGCGTATAACATTCAAATACCGCATCGTTATGTGTTTTGTGATATTCATGGAAAATTTCATGTAATTTTTCACTAGGTTCATACCCATAAGTCGTACATGCCTCTTCACTCATTTTAATGCCACCATAAGGCATAAAAGCACGTTTCAAAGGTTTATCTGTTTGAAGACCGACGATTTTTTCCAAATCTTTCAATTCTTCTTTGATATAACCTGGGCCATAGCTGGTAAGAGAAGAAACGATTTCTGTTTCCATATCAAGGACACCGTTTTTTGCACGTTCTTCTTTCTGCAATTTCTGCAGTTCTCCCCATAATTTGTCAGTAGCTTCTGTAGGATCAGCCAAGAAAGATTCATCTCCATCATATGGCTTGTAGTTGTTTTGGATAAAATCTCGGACATTTACTTCTTCTTTCCAGATACGTCCGCTGAAACCTTCCCATTCTTTGCGTTCATTCGTCATTTTCTTTTACCTCCGTTTACCTTTTTATTATACAGAAATATTGAGCACCTCGCAATGTTAACCACTTCTAATTCACATAAGCGTTGGATGCATAAGAAAAGAGCCTACACCAATCCAGACTCTATGCCCAGACGGTCGGCTCTGTAACATTATACTTCATGTGGTCAATTCCACTTCCGTCAGTCGTATAACTGATTACACTTTATCATTTTTCACTTTGCTCGTCAACAAGTTCACCCATTTTTTTACAAAATATACGATATTGATTTCCATTCAAGCGTTTTGCCTGATACATCGCTTCATCAGCACAATGATATAAGGTAGAAACTTCTTGACCATCCATTGGATATCTTGCGGCCCCGATACTTGCGCTTAATGGTTTTCCAAAAGCATCCAACCCTTGAATTGCACGCAAAATATCATCTAATTTGGTATCGATATCCGCATGTAGTGACATATTACGGATAAATATCACAAACTCATCTCCACCGATTCTGGAACAAATATCATCTGTTCTGCATACATTCTGTATTGCTTTCGCAACCTTGATCAAACAAGTATCTCCACATTGATGACCATATGTATCATTTAATATTTTAAAATCATCCAAATCAATCAAGATCATCACATGCATCACTTGTAGACCACTATGTTTTAAGGTATTTTCCATCTTATGAAACAAAGCACTACGATTATACAATCCCGTCAAAGCATCTGTTTGAGACAGTTTTCTTAATTCAATCGTTCTATTCATTTCCTTATCGATATCATATATCAAAACACTTGCCTTTACATCATTGGTATATGGATCTAAAATCAATCTGATCTCTCCCAATGCCCAATACTCTTTCCCATGTTCATCATATCTTCGATGTTTTAATGTAATCACACGTTTCCCTTTTTCATATTGTGCAAGCAGAAAATCTTGAGAAAAAATCTTTAGATACTTCTTACGATCTTTCAATGAAACAAAATGATCCGCAGAATAATGTGCGATATACGTAAAGGATTTTCTTACTGCTTGTGGTAATACATCCGCCACCCTACCCTCTACGGAATCAAAACGGTCACGAGTAAGATCATATTCATAATATGCAATTGTTTCATTTTTCTTTTGGTCAAATTCTACTTTCCAATTTTCAAATGCCATTTCTTTTTCATGGATATCCGTATAATCCTCATAAGAGATGATTGCTGTTTCAGGAAGTGATTGCTCATCATACAGCATGGTATAACGTGCTTTGATCCATCGCATTTCCTTCAAAGGAAGGATCATTTGTCTGAATATTGCTTCTCCGCTTGCTTTTCCTAATTTCATATCTTGATAAAAATTCAAAAATTCATTTATGGTGTCTTCACTGATAATGTTCTTTTCAATGGCAATATCAGGCATATTTTCTACTCTTCTACCGTTTTCTTTCGTTTCTGCGCCATCATCCGTAATTGACAATATCTTAGATTTCACATCATAACGAAGGATACTTAAGCTTCCTTGATGCAATGCTATTCTTTTTTCTTCTTCACTGATTCGTAATTGGTTCATCATTTCCTTGCGTGTGGTATTATCTAAAACGATCGCAAGATAGTGATTCTTGAGAACATCCGAAACGACCCTAGCTACCATCCAACGAAGCGTTCCATCCTTTTTCCTCACCCGATATTCTAGATCAAAAACACTATCATGATCTTTGATATGCGTTAACAACTCTGTTTTAAAATTCGAAAAATCTTCAGCATATATGATACGTGTGGATAATATATCATCTTGTTTTAATTCAGTTTCTTGATAGCCCAGCATCTTATAAATATATGTATTATGATAGACACAATGCAGGGTTTCCTGTTCTATACGAACACATAGGATACCACATGGTACACTGTTGGTTCTTAAGCGATTTATTTTCACGATTTCATCATCCATAAGTGCATCATTGATCCATGTAAATTTAAACAAGATACAAGATTGACCCTCAAAGAGGATGATCTCATAAGATGTGCGATATCTAAATTCATGATTTTTTTGATCGTATAAAACAATGAAAGCTTCATGATTTACATAGATACGTTTACATTGTTTTCGTAATGTATCTAGATTCAAGTCTTGATGATCGATTTCCTTGATCAATGCATCACTATGCCAAATCAGTTCCCAGTTTTCATCATTAGAAAAGCACAAGAAGCTTTGATCAGATAGCTCTGTTAAAACAAGCAAATCCTTTACGTTATAGTTTCTTGTGCTCATATGATCATTCCCTTCTTGCCCATTATACATCATGCATTTGAGAAAAAGAGAAATTAGGAAAAATTATTTAGACTTTTTTTTGTATCTTTCACCATCCAGAAAAAACATGGTGAAGGTCGCTCTAGATAACAATACATCTTCATCGTTAAATATAAACACTTCATAAACGCCTGTTGTTCTACCGGCTGATATCTCTTGCGCAATGCCAATCAGCTTTCCACCTTTTCCCGGTTTTATATAATTGATGGTTCCAGACAACGTCACACTATCTCTACCTGTCGCAAAGCTTGCGGCACCTGCGGCTGTATCCGCAAGTGAATAAAGCGCTCCGCCATGTACAAAACCATGAACATTCAAAATCTGTTCATCTATGATCATTTCCACTTTCGCATATCCTTCCTTTACCTCGCTTACATGCATATCATTACTTTGTAGATACATGCTAGAAGAATTCAATCGTGCTTTTAATTCTGCCATTGTTTCTTGTGCCATATGATCAGCCTCCTGTCTTAACTATTATACCTTATCCTCTTGAAAAGATGAAGAATATGTCTTTTCTTCTAGTATAAAGAACGCTTGTATGGGTATACTGTTCTTACGTGATAAAGGCTTACATTTTTCAATTAAGGTCTTTAAAATCGAAATAGTTATGGTATAATATTAACTGCGACTAAAGGTATGCCGTCTTATTAAACTGACTGTTTCCTCAAAATCACAACTACCCTCATAGTAAAATGGATATTACGAATTCCTCCTAAGCACCCGCATAGGAGGTACCAATTTGTTAGCAAATCTGAGCAAAAGCCTTAATATTTCACAACTGCCCACGTAGCTCAGTTGGATAGAGCGTGCGCCTCCTAAGCGTAAGGTCGGGGATTCAAATTCCTCCGTGGGCGCCATTTTAAAGGCTTTTTTGACACTTTACATGAAATTGTAAGGTGTCTTTTTTTGTTTATGAATATAACTTTTGCATAAAAAGTTTGTGAAATTTTAGCTTAGTAATTTTGGTAGAACTCGAACCATACCTTGAATTCTTGCTAACAAAATTGCCTGTTTGCTAACAAGAATTTTTGTTCCTGTTTTCCACATTCCCAAAAAGAAAATAAGAGATACCCCTTATTTCTTTAATGCTTCTACTAATTGATTCATCAGTTCCGGATTTTTCTGTAAAGTAGATACCAGTTTATCAACATCTACTTCAACTGTTTTATTCTCCTGATCTTTCATACCATTACCTGATTGCGTATAAAAGGTTTCGTCAAACTTCTTAGCATTTAACTTTCTATCTTCATCCAAAATATGGCTGTAGACCTCTGTTACCATATCAGCCTGTGCATGTCCTGTATCACCTTGTGTTGCTTTAATATCGCCATGATTCAGTTTTAATTTATATGTGGTGCTTGTATGCCTTAGTGAATGAAATACAATAGGAGGTAACCCTGTCTTTTCAATAAGATGGTTTAATCCATGTCGTATAACGTTATGAGAACAATACCATCCATCTTCATAACAGACCACCAATCCAAAATCATAGTATTCGTCCTGAAAAAATTCCTGATATTTTTTCTGTTCCTCTTTCCATTCTCGCAACAGATAGGCTAAGGTATTTGGTAACCATATCTTTCTTATGCTTGTTTCCGTTTTTGGTTTTTTTAATACCCACTTTAATTTATTCCCTCTTGTGCTTCTCGACGGCAGCACTTCAATGACACCTTTTTCTCCTAATGCTTCTAACGCTTCAGCAGAAACTGATTCTAATTGACATTCCACGTTGATATGTGCATCTTCATTAGCAATTTCTTCATCTGTGATATGGACATTCTTCCATTGCAATCCTAGAACCTCACCTAAACGTAATGAACAAGCAAATGCGAGATGAATTGCAACTGCCAACTTAGGATCCTCACACGCATCTAAAGCCTCAATGATCATATTTGAATTCCAAATATCTCTTTTTGCATATACATGTTTAGGAGGCTTAACTTTTTTGATAACATTTACACCAACTAAATCCCATGTTTCTGCTACTCCGAATGCACATTTCAATAATCTATGAATTTGATTTACTGTTCCAGCAGATATATTCTTGCTTTCCTTGAATATTTTATTACCGGTACTAGGTGTACGTAATAATTGATGATAATACTTTTCTATCGTCAATGCATTTACTTCCTGAATTTTCAAATCACCAAGAATAGGATTGATATAGTTATTTATTAATCGTTTGTTTCGAGCATAAGTAGACAAAGACCATTCTTTCAATCCATAAAGCTCAATAAATGATTCTAAAAATTCACGAACATTCTGAACACTAGGCGCAATAAAGGTACCTATTTCAATTTTATTTTCAATTTCCGCTTTTCTTGCTCTGGCTTTCTTTAAGGTATCAAAAGCCTCCCACTTTTGTTTAGATTCTCCATTATCATTTGTATACCGATAAATAACTACAAATGAATTTTTCCTTTTTTGTATAGATGCCATATACATTACTCCTTTCAATATCTCAATCATATCCGTAATTAAAAATAAAATCGAATGTGCGATTTGAATAAACAAAAAGGAGCTATAACAACTCCTCCTGTAATTTATGTATCAATTTCATTTTTAATTTTGGATCATTTTCTATTTGCTCCAGCAATGCTTCTAGATCAGAAGTATCTTTAGGCAGATATGCGTCAAATTTCCTTTTGATTCCTGCATTGTTAATTTTTTGACTGCCATTTTTGTCATGTGTTTTAGGCTTCACGCTAGTAAACAACAAACATTGTGGGTTCTCTGTATAAAACTTAACAGCATTTGATACACCATTTTCGTCTTTCTGAACACCATAATTTTTTAATTTTACTAATGTCAATTCTTTATGCTTCATTTTTTCTTTCACTAAACAGAACAATTTACTAAATGATCTTTCTCCATAAGGTATTCCTGTTTCTGTATCAATTACAAATTCATGTTCCATAGAATTTAAGCTAAACATTTTAGCCTGTGTATCCTTCCATAACTCAATAACGGGCACTAATAACTGTGGTATCATGATTTTCCTTGGTGTTTCCTTATAAAGAAGTGTAAACGCTGTATTGGTATCTGTGAAGGCTTCATTTTTAAATTGTTTAATGATTCTTGTTTGATCCATAGCTTGAATCGTATTTAAGTTATACCTTTTTGCAATCTTATTCGAAACAATATAACTATTTTTTCCACAAAGATGTATATCCTTCCAACACAATCCAAATAATTCACTGATATTCAATCCACAACCAAACAACAAGTGTAATGCTATGAATAACCGTTGATCATCACAATATTCAAACATAAGTTTAACATACTCAAGATTCCAGTTATTTTCTATTTTATTCGTTGGTTTACATTTAGGGATAGTAACTGTATGAAACGGATTGTCTTTTATCAATTTTTCATTAACAAGATAATCAAACGTACCCTTCAACATAGTATAGCAACTGTATAACATAGAATACGGCATATACTCACTTTTCTTTTGATTTCTTTTTCCGATAGCAGGGAGCTTTTCTAGTTCACTAAGTAATGATTCTGCAAACTCAATATTTATATCTGCTATTGTATTATCTCCTAAAACCTTTCTTAGATAATTGTTGACGATTCCGATATTTGATTCATAGCGAGATTCGCTCCATATGGATAACCCTATCCTAGATATATACGTATTTAAAAAATCAAGAATTTTAGTTTGACATGTAAACTGCATTGAGCACTGTTCTTCATTCTCTATCTCGGTTTTTCTTTTGACTGCTTCCTTAAAATCATAAAATGTTTCCCATACTGCTTTATCCATTCCATTTTTATCTATTACATGATAAATTACAGAAAAGGCTTTTCTTCTTTTAGTTATTACTGCCATTTTGATTTCCTCCTATAAGCTTTCACTTAGCCATTTATCAAAGGATTCCTTCGAAATACGAATGCTTGACCCAATTCTTACTGATTTGAACTTATTTTCATTCACAAGCTGATAGGCAGCATTCTTTCCAATATCTAAAATCTTCATAATCTCTTGAACGGTATAAGTTCTTTTCTCGCAAATAATTGGTTTCTTCATTCATTTCCGCCCTCCTTTCACTAAATCTTAATGGTTATGAATAATATACACAAATGTGCGATTCCATCAAAATGACAGTAATAATGTAGCATTGTTAAACATTGTACATATTGATACCAAGACTGATTACAAGTTTACTTTCAATTTGTTTCATATCTAATCGATCAACTATACCAACATATCCTCTTAATCGAGCCTTATCAATAGTCCTTATTTGCTCTAATAAAACTATAGAATCTGTTTTTAAGCCAATAGCTGAAGAAATCATATGGTGTGTAGGTATATTATGCTTAGTGTAAATTTTTGCGGTGATAGCGGCAATAATTGTTGTAGGACTATACTTATTGCCCATATCATTCTGAATAATAAGCACAGGACGAATACCACCTTGCTCTGATCCAAAACTTGGTTCTAAATCAGCATAGTATATTTGTCCTCTATAAACCTGATTAAACACATAGCTACCTCCTCTCCACATCCTAAATAGGTATGTAAAACCGTATTCAATTGACTTTTTGAAAAATATAAAATTTTCATCATAATTGAATACGGTTATTGGTTATTTATATTTCTTGTTTCTATTCGTCCCTGACCGCCGAAACTGCAATCGTTGATAGGCTGTTTTTGCATAACAGCTCCATGAGATGGTGATGTTCTTTAAAATGGCGTCCATTCTATCTCCTGCGTGGTTCTCACCCAGCTGCCTGTCATTGCTTGCGACGGAATAAAACCGCTCTAGCGCCGACTACAGAAGTAGCATTATCCCAGCATTTATCATCGCCTATAGTTGCAAACTATTTTTCAGACAGATAGGTTATTCGCTCACATGTTCACATTTTCTGTTCTGCATGGTCATGGCGTATCATCTGATGGGCTTAAAACACTGTTAATGTTATCAAACGATTAGTATTCAGTTATCAAAGAGCTATTAGGGATTGTCTTATTTAACCCCTTCACTATATAGCCCAGGAAAACACCTATTTTCTTACACCTTATTGAAAATTCTTTAATTTTTTCTTTAAACGATGAATTCTAACATAAATCGTTCCTTCACTTTTGCCAATAATCTGTGAAATTTCTAATACAGAATAGCCCATTACCCTTAATAACAAAATAGATAAGGTTTCAGGATCTGTTTTTGATAAATAAGCAAATAAAGACTCATTTTCGATATTATTTAATAAATCTTCAACAGATCTAATTTCCTTTTTATCTTGATAAGGCAAATTCAAGAAAAATGTGTCTAGAGTTGCAGTTTGTCTGCTTCTGATCCTTCTGTCAGATAAAAACTGTTTATAATCATAATCTCGTAACTGATATATGATATTTTCTTCTACTCCTAATTCTCTTAAGAGTTGTTCTTCTCGTTGTTTCCATTCTTTCCATTTTTTTAATTCTAACGATTTATTATAACTCATGATATATCCTCCTTCATTTCGTTTTTCAACTAATGAAGAAGGTGGCGGTGCACGTATTTGATAATAACAGTGTCGAGGATCTAAACTACCGATCAATATAAAATAGACCGTCTATCTCGTGAAGTTCAACAACTTTTACATCCAGCATTTCGCAGAATAGTTTTAACTCTTGATATTGACTATCATCAACAAGTAATCTAGTTTTATCTGCTACGATAACAACACCAATATCTCCTCGGTTAACATGAGTTCTAATTGAATTTACAGCGCTTGAATGTGGATCTTCCCCAGTACTAACTTCCTTTCTTCTCCCAAATACTGAGTAATACATCCCTTCAAGATGATTCAGAATCTTGTCTTTTTGATACTCTAGCAAGATTCTTTCTGATTCATTAGAAACTTTACTATGAATCCAAATACATAAATAACGTTCCATAAGACGTTCCTCCTTGTGAAGATTTCCTCTTCAAACAAGTAAGGACAATCAAAGTTCTTCCTGCTCAAAAAAAACACGCAGTTTTTTTAAAATTTTCATTTTCCGATAATGTAATGTAGAAAAAGGAATATGTAAAAGGTTTGCTAGTTCTCTCTCTGTTTTCTCATAAAAATAAATTTCAATCACAATCATCCTATCTTCAAATGATAACTGATTTAATGCATAATATAATTTATGTTTTAAAAACTTTTTATGTATTTGTAATACTATATCGTTATTAAATTTATTATTTAAACATGAAAAGGAAATATCCATATTCCCACAAAAATAAATATGCTTATCTCTTTTCATATCTCTAAGTTTTTTTCTATAACTATTTCTACAAACTGCATAAATTTCTCTACTTACTTTGATCTTTATTTTATGTATACAGATGTAATAAGAAATTTTATCATTATTTCTTTGAATCCAAAAATCGTATCTATTATAATCATTTTTCATGTATTTCTCCTTTCTTCTTCCGATAAATCCTGAAGAAGAATGGAGGTGATCTTGGTAAAGTTTTAAGACAAAAAAAAACAAGCAGATATGAATATTTAATGTGGCTCTGCTTGTTCAAAGTATAAAAAAATGCTAATATACCATTGTTTATATTAATTCCAACTATCTTTTTTAATATTATCTTTCTAATCGATATATCCTCGTTTTGTCGTTTATATAATAAAAAATCCATTGGCATAAACTTCTCAATATAAGGAAGAATTTGCTAATGGAATATACCTAAAATCATATATATCATTTTAATTTATATAATAACCAAACAAAATGTTTATAGAGTTCAAAAGTAAACTCCCTAAAACAATATTGTTATAAGTATACTGCTTTAGATAAGCGAATATAATTAATTCAATAGCTATAATAAATAACGCTTTATAATTCATTTTCTTAAAAAATATATATTGATCATTATTTATTGATTTGTTTTGGGACTGAATAGGACAGTATCGAGCAATTATGATGCATAAAAGCAAGATACTTGGCAAAATAAGGATTGGATTAAGAATATAGGCTTTAAAAACTAAAGGAAAAGCCACAAAAACAATAATGCTAACTGTTAAACATAGATATTTATTATTTAAATGTAATCCTCCTGAATAAATACGAATAATCAAAAAGTTTAAAAAAAATAAAATTGCTTCTATAAAAGAATCTGTAAAATAGCTAATCACAAATATTATAATGAAAGTACAAGTATATAACTTTAAAATTTCAAGACCATACTCATAAATATCTAATTCATCATTACTGATAACATTTGATTCTATTAAACTATTTAAGATGAATGATTTTACTTTTCTTTCTTGCATTTATATTTCTCTAAAATTTTTGGTTCCACAGGTTGATACCACACACAACATCCTGAACTATTAACAGTTTTTTTTGCTACAGTTACTAATGATAAAGCTGTTAATTTTTTTATCATATTTTTTTTCATAATACACCCTCCTCATATAAAAGTATATCTTAAATTTTACTTAATCGATACATATAAAGCATAACTAACTTGATTTTGACATAAGTTGCAACTCTACATACTGTTATTTCCTAATTCGTGATAAGGAAGAATAACAGTCGTCACAAATTTCTTTTCAGAATCTAAATATTGAAACTTGACTTGACCATGTAATAAATGAACTGCTTGCTTTATATTTTTGATTCCTATTCCATGAATTTCTTTATCTCGTTTATTAGATTCAAGAAAATCTTGTCTATTTATATTTGCCGTGTTTACTATTCTTATAATGATATAATTTGTTTCATTCTGTTTAAAAGTGATATAAATTGATCCACCACCTATACAACAGCTTTCAACAGCATTTTCCAATATATTGTATAGAATAGTTATTAAATCATATAAATGTATGTAACATAAATCTAAATCCTGTATTTCATCATAAATAAATTTAATTTTACTTGTATCAAGCTTCTCATTTATATTACAAAGAACCAAATCTAAAATTTTATTACCACTACAGTTTTGGTTAGATAATTTGATTGATGCCTCAAACATACTTTGCAGATATTGCTTCATTTGCTCATAATCATTATTTAATAATAAAGTATTCAATATATTAATGTGTTTATTGAAATCATGAATGTATCTCTTATTATCACTATACCTTTGATCAATTAATTTATAATATAATTCATTTAATTTGTCTTTTGTTTTAGTTTCATTTAATTCAATATTTAATCTTTCTGATTCATTTACTTTATACATTATATATAAAACAATAAAATTTGAGAAAAATAACATAATTATGCTTATTCTAACATAAATATTTATTGGATTAAAATCTTCTATAATACCATAAATTAGTATAATATAAGATATTGGCATTATCATGACAGGAATTAACGATTTGAAATAAATTGTATTTGATAATAAGCTCTTCAATGGGAAATAGGTAAAAACCAGCAACATTTTTAAAACACTATTAAATATAATAAATAAAAAAGTCCCTATAATCGTATTTAATAATTCATAATAAAAATTATTTAAAAAGAAGAAAGACATAATTTCAGATATTGATGCTATTACATTATAAAGAACTGAAAAAACAATTGATGTTTTTATATTTATCCCAAAAATAAAATTAGATATTAACATAATCATAAAGAAAAATACTACAAAATTTAATGTTTTGATTTCTAGCATGTTTATCATCGTCATAATTAAAATGATTGGTAATATAATCAAGTTTTTTAATTTAACTGTATTTGTATTGCTACTATCCTTATTCTCTAAGAATTTAAATACAATAGAAACATCAATAATATTTGATAAAATCAAAAGTAGTGAATTCATATTCATTCAATATCTCCCAAATAGTCAAATAATAAACTCTTAAATTTATCTTTATAAGTTCGAGATAGAGGTATTGTACCACCACTTTTTAATATGACTTGATTATTTTTTATATAATAAACATGCTTTAAATTTACTAAAAATGAATTATGAGAACGCACAAAATGATTTTGACTTAATAATTCCTCCCATTTTTTCAATTGTTTCTTAGAACTTCTTTTGCTACCTTTATAATATATATATGTACTTCTTCCAACAACTTCTATGTATTCTATATTTCTATAATATAGTTTTAATCCCGTTTGTAATTCATCAAAAACAAACAAATCATCTTCTATTATTTTTTTTAAAACATTCTTTAAATCATAAAACAATTCTTCTTTATCAATTGGTTTAGTTATATATCGTAGTGCTCTTACTCTATATCCCTCTTTAAGGTATGCATTTGAGCTAGATATAAAAATAATATTTTGCTCTTCATTATTATCAATAAATTTTCTAGCTATTGATATTCCATCAATATCAACTAATTGAATATCTAACAATATTAAGTCATATTTAGAAACACTTTCTAATAACTTATAACCAGATTTATAAACATCAATTACATAGTCATATATCTTAAAATCATGAAGAAATTCCTTAAATAAAGTATATATAATTTTTAGATCTTCAATATCATCATCACATATAGCAAATTTATACATATTCTCACCCCAATATTTTCTTATCATATTTATCTATGATTGCTTCTATGTCTAAAATATTTTGTTCATATAGACAATTATCAGGATATTTATTGTTTACTTTGTTATATACGCTATCTATACCATTTATCTCTAATAATCTATTTATGATACTACCATAATATTCATTTCCAAGCATTTTTATGATTTCTTTAAATTTAGACATTGAATAAAACACCTCACATAAATATATCCAGACTTATCTTAAATCCTTATATTTAATAAATCAAGAGAAAATCATAACTGACTTAAATATTACATAACTTACATTTAAATAATCATACTTACATGTTATACTGAAATCATCTTTTTTCAAATTTATGAAAGGACACTTTAGCATGAGAAAAACACTTTATTCTTTTATTACTGTAACGTCATACATCTTAACTAATATATGCTATTATTTTTTTAGTTATTGTTATCAATTACACACATATAAAGGAGAAGGTTATGCTAATATCAAAAATCTTAATTCAAATAACTATATTCCCAATTTGATTTTTTTTATCCTATTTTCACTAGTTACGACAATTTTTTTATATCTAATTTTCAGGAATTCCAGGAAAAATATATTAAACTTAATACTTCATTTGGGAATCGTTTTTATATTGAATTATTCTATATGTATAATTATCCCTATATATTCTTTCTTTTATGATGATTGGACTCAACTAGTCTTCTCTATATGGAATAAATCTTTGTTTATTTTCAATATTCTTTTTACTATTTCCATAACACTTATTCTATATTTGATTGATATAACAAATAAAAAGTTTCCTAGAAAATGAATTAAGAAAATCCTTAAAAATCAGTTAGAGGATTCAATAGTAACCAATTACATAATTCAAATTCAATTATAATAAGTTTAGTCATAATATGAATTAATGCTTGGAGTTTTTTAGACACCTAAGAATAGAGACTTTATCGCTATTTTAAATATAAAAATATCGAGCCAAATTGTCTTGAGTAATAGACTCTCGAAAACTATTTGGCTCGATCAAATCAGATTTATAACTAAATTAAGCACCATTCTTAGCGATTTTAAATTTTTTCTTATTCAAATAAATTTTTAAATATTTATTCTGTCTTTGATGAATTCTACAAAAGCTTGGCCAGCAGCTTCTAATTGGTCATGATCCGCAGAACTGATCATCCCACGTATTGTCGATATGATTAAATCATCAGATGTATATACATCTATTGCGGTTTTTAAGTTATCAAAACTCCCGTTAAATGCATTAATCATAAATTGAGAAAACCTGTGTTCATATTCTTTATCTGGCCCGTAATAATAATTCAATATAACGCCATGAATGACAGATGAGGAAGATTCTTTTAAATTTTGAATAATATTAACAGCATCCATATCAGCTAATATGTCCTGATAAGAAAAATTTGTATTTGCTGCATCATATGATCCCATAAGGGATCGAGCACTATTTAATCTTTCTGAAACTGTATTTCCTGTAACATCTTCAGCCATTGTTACTAAATCTCCAGCCCAGCCGGCAAATGCATCGTATAGCACATCATTTTCCGCAGTTTTATATAAAAGTGCATTCATAACTGCCATTAAATGTTCAGATCCTATTCCATAACCTGTTAACGGATCATATATCTCTAATGGTGTCTTATAATTCATTATTTTTTTCGCTATTTCATAAAAATCTAAATCCATCGAACCTGCTGTTAATGTCCATATTTTTGAATTATATGTACCATAACGATATACCTGAATAGTTAATAGATTGGCCTCAGCAACATTACCTTTATAAGTATATGCTGCATTATATACATCTTGAACTTGTTCAACAAATTTTACATTAGCTTCATCAATAACTGAATCTGTTGTATTAACACTTGTAATACCTTGATCCAAGCCTGATACTGCATCATTGTCTATTTCAAAGTCGCTGACATTAACCGAAATTATTTGATTGAATGACCAGTTTTTGGGCATTTTAAATCCTAAATTCCCACTAAAACCAGTAGACATACCACTTACGAAACTATATGTGACATAACCATAATCTGAAATAATAGTACAAGTATTTCTTGCACTATAGATACCTGCTCTATAGTTTCCATCAGATCTTAAAGTTTCAGATATTGATTTAAAATATGGAACAACACTATAGTATAAATCACCTTCCATTATATCTACATCAACTGCAAAATATATAACAGTTCCTCGTGGAAATCCAAATTCTTTTGCTGAAGATATTGCACTGATTGAATCTTCTCTACCTTGAGCACTATTAAAATATTCTATTGAATTTGCCCATGTTTGGTAAATTGGAAAAATATGCATATCATTATTTAAAATAAGATTTATCTCAGTCGCTGTTAACCTTTTATCCATCCCATTGATAATTCCATGTGTTATATATCTGCCTACATAAGTATACCCATAGCCTTTTAATACATTAATTCGTGCTTGTGTTAATGGAGTAGCGCAATCGCATCCATTAACGTCACGATTTACATCTCCACTACTAAGTAATAAATATTTCATTAAGCTCGCATTTGCAATACCAGTAATTGGTAGTGACATAAAAGCTTCAAATCTTTTGATAGAATTTAAGGTAATTGAATCAAAATTTGTAGAAAATGTATCAAATTGTTCATAACCATTTATAAATAGACTCCACTGCAGGAATTTTACGAAGATGCTGGATGAACCAGTTTTCAATGTTGGAAATAGCCGTGAAGTTGTTGGCCCAAATACACCATTTGCGGCACTTGCATCTAACCCTTCTTCCTTCTGTATAGCAAAGATTATTCCAGTGATAGTATCTCTTTGACAAACCCCATCGCAAGCTACATATTCCCCAATATAATCAAAATAATTATGATTAAGCTCTTTTTGAATTGATTGTATTTCTCCCTTACCACCATAATCTCCCAAAACTTTAAATTGTTTCATAGATAGAAGAACTTTCCAGATATGTATATTGACATCTCCATTATTATTAGTTAACCCCATATCATTTTTCATAAAAGCTATAGCTAATCCACTACCTGTTATAGTATGAATACCTGTAAGTTGACCTCTTCCTGCATCGTAGCCTTTGCAATAACATGCCCCTTGAATGACCTTTACGATATTACTTGGTTTTTTTGAAGTATCATTAACGTCTACCGCCTTTATGATACCTAATGATTCCACTGCTGCTGCAGTAGCTGGTCCAAAAACACCATTTGGATTAGTTAATCCTAACTCAATTTGCAAAGCAACTATTAACGCATCAATAGTACTCTGTCCTGTTGCACCATTTGCTTTAAGATTGTCGATTAATTTATTACCTTTATAAGTACTCTTAAGCCAGTTTTGAGTATTTACAACATATGGATCCATAATATTACCTCCTTATTATCCTATTTTCATTGGTCAAAACACATTTTATAAAAAACAACTTTGTCTGTTTCATAATCACTAATTTATAAAAGAACATTTTTCACTATTGAGTAAATAAATTTTCTTTGCTTATCATAATCTTCTATAGGTGTTTTAATAGTCTTAGTTTTTGCATTATATTGTGATAATGAGTAATGTTTGCCATCCCTTTCAAACATGAATATATTGGTCATTTATGTTTAGTTTCATACATATTACCAGTCTCTTCATTGCCATAATAATCATTTTTATATAACGATCATAAAATTTCTGATATGCTATTCTACTAAGGAATGCGTGTTTATATACCAATTAACTTATAATACCAAGCGATCATTTACTAATTCCTATTTATTTGTAACTAATTGCTTTGCAAATATACCAACTGAAGTAAGCCATGCTCCAAAAGCCTCTAAACCTGCCAATGCTGCTCCGACACCTGTATAAATTGTCACACCTACTAATACAACAGCAAACGCATATTCAAATGCTTTTTTTACATCAAAACTAGAGTTATCATCAGGTTTAAGTGGTAATTGATTCAGCGTGAATTCAAAGGAAATACCTGCTTTTGCTGTAACATTTGTTCCTTTTAAAGTTAATTCATCTGAGAAAACCTTAATAATGAATTTTATTCCAGTTATTGCAAAATCATAAGATAATTCTATATAACCAGCAGTAGCACTAATCGCAATATTTCTAACATAATCCTCAACCTGAGTTTTTAAATTAGCATCTTCTATAACTGTCGTAATTTTACTAATTTTGTCTTTAAAACCTGCTGAAACATTTCCATCACTATCTAAATCAATTGGTATTATAGAGGAATCGGTACTTGTCTCCCAATCACTATAAACTCGCATGTCAATATTCATTACAAATGTTCCATCTGTAACAGTTGCTAAGTGTATTGGTGCAGCATTGTATGAGAAGGTAAAATCTAATAATTGTGATGAAAAATTCATTGCATCAGCTACTCTATATACAAAATCATTACGTAAAGAATTCTTTTGTTGCTCTACTCTCTTCTTATCAATTTCACTCACAGTATCGTCACTTACTACATCAAATACAGAAATTCCTCCATCTATCTTTCCAGAATATGAAACTTTATCAAGGGGGAAACTTGGGGATGAATTCAATTCATATTCAAAAAATTGATCAAACACCCAATTCTTTGGTAACGGGAATCCTAGATTACCAGCAAAACCCCAAGACATTCCACAAATAAAACTCGCATCAGCATATTCTTTATTTGATATTATAGTACACACTTGCCTTGGAGCATAAATACCAACCCTATATCCTTTTGGATTATCCCCAGAAAAGAACACCTGTTTTATTGACCAAAAATATGGAATGATGTTTTCTATAACTTCATCTCCATAGCAATCAAAATCTACGGCAAAGTATATTATGGACCCAGATGGAGCACCTATTTTCCTCGCAGCTTCTATTGCTATTCTAGCATCTTCAGAGCCCTGCATTCGATTTTGAAAATATTTAGAATAGTAACCACCATCTTGATAAATCAAAAATACATTTAACCCAGCGTCACTAATATATTTAATTTCATCTTTAGTTAAATATTTTGGTATAAAATCATTCCCAACACTTCCTGTTAAATACCTTCCAACATGTGTATATCCAGCTTTTTTTATATCTAACGCTTGTTGTCTATTTAGAACAGTAGAGCAATCGCAAGCATATGCTTTTCTATCTTGATCACCAGTGCTTGTCATTAATGCTTTTATGGTCGTTGGATTTGCCACTCCTAAAGATACAGCTCCAACTGATACAAGAGCATAGTCTGTTTGCATTTGAGAAACTTGTTTTTTTGTGGATTCATCATATGTTCCATTAAAATTACTTGTTTCATACCCATTTACATAAAGAGCATATTGTAGTATTTTAATATATTTAGCATAACTGCTAGATGAATTTACTGATAAAGTAGGACATTTACTGAATGTAGAAGGTCCGAAATTGATCTGTGTTAAGTCATCTACAACAGTTAGTCCTTCTGCTGCTTGTAAAGCCCCTATAAGAGATAATGCCGTTCTTCTCGAAATCACACCATCACATGGCCCTATACCTAATTGATTTGCCCAATCAATATTAAGCTGTTTTTGTAGTTTTTGAATTCTGTAATCTCCATTATCAACTAATTTGAACCAAAACAATGACAACAACCCTGACCACACTTTCCAGTTAATAATACCATCTACTTCTATACCAGCATCCTGTTGCATAGATTTAACTGCATTGACCCCAGTTGTGTAATAAATTCCAGTGATACCCCCAGCATTATACCCTTTTGCAAATAAAGCCCCTTGAATTAAGCATACATCTACACTTGGCTCATCATCAGGTTCCATTTTAACAATAGGATTCATGTTTTTCATACAAGCCAATGTTACAGGACCTAATTCACCTGTTGGAGTTATTGCATGTTCAATTTGAAAAGCTCTTACAGTTGCTTGCATTAAAGTAGTTCCTGTATTACCATTTGGCGTAATATGAACCCAACCTGAACTGTTACCAAAAATAGTATTCAACCAATTCTGAAATGTTACAATATTTGAATCTCTTGCTTCTTTTTCCATATATTTATACCCTCCTGTTTTGGTATATTTGTATGTTTTTTGATTTTAATAAGGTTAATAATTCTCTTTTTAAATTATTTGAGATATTTCTCTTTTCAATTGGAAGCAAATATGCTTTTTCTCCAATAATATTATAATAATTTTTACTTTCTATAACTCTTTTAATAGAATCATATGAGATTGTGCCTTCAGATTGTCCTTGGATGTTTTGATGATAGTTAACGATAATTTCTTTTTCAGTGAATGTTACTGTATAATGTAAATTATCTGTTTTGAAATTAGATACCAAAAGCCTACTTTGCTTTTTGCTATAAACTGATTCTAGTATAAATTTTTCTCCGTAAGTAAGAATACTAATGAAAATAAATATTAAACTAAAATCATAAACATTCAAGAAAATATGTAATAAAAAACTTACTGGAATCATGAGTGGTGCTAACCACATAATAATTCTAAAATTCTTTTTCCACATAAAATTTACGGATTTTGATATATCTTTGAAATCTGTAACATTAATATGATTTTCTATAATCATTATTAACACCTCCAACTTATTAACAACTTAATTTATTTTGATATTCGTTATAAGTTATAAACTGTTCTAAATAGATTTTTCAATATCTTCATCTACCTTATTTCTTATAATCAAATATATTATGCTATATTCTAAAGTGAATCATTGCGGTTGTTAATTCGCTAAAACAGTTGATTTTAGATTATTTCTATAGAAATGACAATTATTTCATAAAATCATTGGTATGATTCGTATTTTAAGTCATCTGCAAAGTACCTTATTTATCAACTTATTTCAACATCCGGAATAGTTCAAAATAAAGTATAGTTATATCGAATAACATACATAAAAATGATATAACATATTAATTAATTTGAAAATCATATTGTGCTGGTTACTTATTCATCAATAAAAATATCGATCCATAATATTACTTCCTAATTTACATAATTTTATTGATTAAAACACATTTTATAGAAAATAGCTTCGTCTGTTTCATAATCACTGATTTGTAGAAGAACATTTCTCCCATCTGAATAAATAAATTCTCTTTGCTTATCATAATCTTCAACAGGTGTTTTAACAATCTTCGCTTTCGTATTATATGGTGATAACAAATAATGTTTGCCATCCCCTTTCAATACACATATATATTGGTCATTAATATTTATAGCTTCATACATATTGTCAGTCTCTTCAATGTCATGATAATCATTTTTTTCAAAATCATAAAATGTAAACGTTTTATTATCGATATTGTAGAGTAAAGCATAGTTTGCCATTATTTCTAATAAACTAAATTTAGAATCAATGTCTATATTTTTTATTTCGTTGTCTTTCAAGATATGTAAAATTCCTTGTTTGTTTGATAATTCTTGAAAAACAATTTCATTATTCGCATTATAATGAATTTTCGTATCAAATATAAAAGGTATTTCAGGATTTAGAGTGTAATCTGTTAAATATGATTTAGATTGAAATACTTTTTCTAAATTTCTTCCATCAAACGAATATAATATCACAGATATATCGCTATTAGAATAATCCTCATTTTCTTTTGAATCAATTGATGATGAAAAAAAGTATACTTTATTGTTTGATTTTGTAAAGTTAGGGTTAAGTAGATCACTCCCGAATTTAGTTGTCAATAAAACAACTTCCTTCCCATCTACATATGTAGAAACAACATATTTATAAGGCATACCTTTTTCCCAATTTCTTAGGTCAATATAACTAACTAATAACTGATTGTTTATTTCAATTGATCCAATCATCTTAATTTTTTCATCTATTTCTAAGACCTTGTTTACTTGATTTTGCTCAAAATCATATTTAAAAATCTTTTTCGATACATACATTAAATCATTAGTTTGCTCAAAATTTTCAAAATAAAAGTTATTTTGGGAAAAACTCATTTTAGTTGGCATTTTTCTATTTTCCAATGGAATGCTATTTAAAACATTTATTTTTTCAAAATCATATTCAAAATTTTGAGAAAGATTTGGCACATGATTAGCCAAATCTTTCTCTTCTTGTTTCTCGTTCATAAAACATAACAAATATCCAATTAGAAATAATACGCACACAGATGATAATATATAAATAAATTTCTTACGTTTTTTCATAATTACCAGATATAGATACCAAATGCTTTATCAATTGCAGTCGTCATTTGTGAGATAGAAATCTCATGCTGACCATATCTACTACTATCATATACCCATGGATCTAAGAAAATAACAGTATTCGCATCGCTATAACCTTTTGCTGCTAGTGAATGATAAGCTGTGCCTGAACTTGAATAAATATAATATAAATTAACAGGCAATGATAATCCTACATAAGAATTTATATCAGCCCTTAAGGCATTTGCAAAAGAATAATCACTAAGTCTCGTCACTTCAAAATTTAAACCAGTAATTTGTCTTAATGCAGTAGCCTGATCGTCAACATAAGCTCCTGTAGCATCTGTTTTCATTTGTTTAGCAATTTTAGCTTGTGTCCATATATTATCGGATCCTAATTGATAATCAATAATCATCTCTCCTACCGCTGCTGCACACCAATATCTATCTTGTTGAGCTCTTAATGGTAAACTAATGCTGTAAACATTTTTTCTCTGTTTTAAAATTTGATTTGCTTTTGCATACTTCTCATTTCTTGCCTCTATACGTTCCGCATCATAATAATCTGGAACCTGTTCATACTGTTCTGCTGAATCAAAACCATCAGGTATTGTTTCTACCTCTCCTTCATTAGCAGAAACTTTGATAATTCCTAAAGATGTTGTTAAAATCCCACAGCACATAATACATAATAATTTTTTCATTCTCTTTTCCTCCTCGTGATTGTGGTCACTTATAATTAATTTCAGTTTAACACTCTTTATATTAATGTCCATAATTTCTACATAACTAACCTTTTTTGCGCATAACATACTTGCAAATTCAATATCCTAAAAACTCATCATAAAACATGGAATGCATAAAGATGAGAATATTGCAAAATTTACTTCTTTTCAACACATCACTAATTTCATGCATAATTTCTCACCTTCAATTAATGGTATACCGTTAATATTTTACTTGAGAATAAATATAATCAACTTACTAATACTATTATACTAGGAGAACACATATGACATATTCAGAAACTATTATAAAAAGATTAACTGAGTTATGTGATAATAGAAAAATCACAATCAAAAATAGAAAATCTGATGAAAGGTAAGACGAAGAATCCAAAGTTGAAAACACTTCACAAACTTGCGATAGGTTTGAACATGACTGTATCTGAATTATTAAATTTTCCAGAAATGAATGAATCTACTTTTGATGATGAATGAAAAGCAATTTATAATATAAAACATTGATTATCTAATTTTAATTTCATTTATTATTTAATTTATCATCTTTAATTTAATTGGAAACCTCGAAAGTCCGAGGTTTGTATCCAAAGTGAACCTTATGTAGATAATGAGTGAAAACTTGAGTTTCACTCATTTTTGATTGTTCCATATCCATAGATATAGATACTTCCAATATGATATTTATTCTGACGACATCCATCATTCGTGCTATTGCCTTCTATCGTATAGACAATGCCATTTCCTACTTTTTCTACGATTCCGACATGATCGCTCACACCATCGTTTTGCCAATCGAAAAAGATGATGTCTCCGGGAGCTGGTGTAAACATTCTGCTTTGCCATTGACCATGATCCTTAAACCATTGGATACCAGTTGGACAATAGGCAAACTTTGGTACGATACCTTTATCAATCAAGCCTGCTTCATTTGCACACCATGAGACAAAACAGGCACACCATTCTACACGACTATGAAAACCATACCAGCTCCAATAGGGTCTGCCCCCAATATTACCGATTTGTGACTGCGCAATCTGTACAAGACTGCCGTTACCGATATGATAATACTGTAATACATGAGGTACATACTGTGGATCACCATAGATATTGGTTTTCAATTCTGCCTTTTTCTGATCACTATATACCTTGGCATTGGCTCGTGTATATCCATCAAAATTAGTGACCGCCCACTCAATATACGCTTGTCCAAAGTTATATGCCTGCAGTGCTAATGAGATATGTTTAATATCCGTTGTATTCTTGACTTTTGATTTCTGCATACAGTCCGCAAGATTTTGAATACCAACTTGTATAGAATATTCAGGATCTGTAATACCATTAGGTTTGTTTGGATATTTAAGATTAAAACTGCATTCTGATGCCTGCATAGGATCATTTCCTTTCCCTGCACTTTCCTGCATCATCACGGCGTTGATCAGCCCTATATAGTCCTCAATATCATACTCTTTCGCATATTTAGCAACCGTATCTGAATAAGCAAGAACTTCTGCGCTGACTGGCTGTATGGCAGTATTGACACTACTATCATCAGATAGTGCGCTAAATACCCCTAAGAAAAGAGCTATCACAACCAACAAGATAAAAGCTCCTCCAATACTGATAATGTTCTGAATACTTGTCACTGCAACTTTAGCAACTTTAAATGTCGTCTTTATACTATTTCCTAGATGTTGAACACCTTGTTTGATCTTTCCTGCCGTTTCTTTCGTCTCTTTGACTTTTTGTTTGTGTTTCCGGATATGAAAGAAATGCATCTGTTTTTGATAATCATGTTTGTTCACATTCCTAAAACTAACAGAGTGAGACGTCTTTTTTACGGATTTTGTTTTTATTTTATTTTCCCTATGTTGCACTGTTTTCAAAGAGGTTGGCTTATTATCATTCGTATTGATTCTTTTTGCTTGATTAGGACAACTCTCTTTATCTTTGATTTTGACACGTTCAGGAACATCTTTGCTTTTATCCTTTATATCTGCTTGCTTTTCCTTAATATAAGGTTCTTTTCCGGTAGCACCACCATTCTCATCATCTTTTATTCTTGACTGCCTTTTCTTCTGAATCTTTTTTGCATATCGTTTTGCCATATAGGCACTTTCTACTGCTGTTTTCTTTTCTCTGCCAACAACTGACGCTGTAGCACGTTTTGCAGGATCACTTGTTTCATCATGATTCTGTGATTGGCTTTCAGGATTCTTCTTGACATCATTTTGTTTGGTGTAATGATGTAGTGTTTCTTTTTTGTCAAGTGTACTAATACTTACATTTGATTCTTTAACTTTAATATCTTTCATAAGCTGTCTATCGTACTAGATCATTCTTCTTCTGACTTATGGAATGACAGTATTCAGGATATTTCAGTTTTATCGCCTCAAAAAAGTATGGCGCTGATTCACAACAAAACAGATCATAAGGTGTAGATGGTAGCTTTTCATCAGCATATCCATTCCACATATTGAAAGCAAAAAGAGTTGTCTTAATGGAACCGCTCGTTTGCCAGCTACCTTCCAATGTTTTAGGTTTGATTTGGTCTTTTTTGAAATCAAATATCGCCTGAATATTAGCCCTTGTATCAGGATTGATTCCTAGTGTATAGAACAGCGCTCTATGATAACTATCATCTCTTTTAGAATGTTTCATACATTCTAGGAAAAACTTCTCATGTTGAGAATCTATAAATCGTATTTGCATTTAAAACACTTCCTTTCATAGTTGTCAAACTTGCAATTTAAAAAATCGCACATTGGTATATAGGATTAAAAGCTCCTATAATGAGTGCGAAAGGTGGAATCTACATGGATAAATTTTTAGAATCATTCTACGATGAACATTTTGCAAATAGAGAAAACAACAACATTGCTCAGACTGCTGAATATAAAAAGCGCTCTGACCTTCATGAACAGCTATTAAGGCAAATACATACTTATTTGGTCGAAGTGTTACCATCCAGTGAAGCACTTGGATTGCTTAATGATTTCAATGATGCAATGTTTTCTCTTTTGGCACTGTATCAATACGAAGATTTCAAATACTATTTCCTGACCGGTATCCAGCTTGGTATAGAGATAGCGCAAAAGAAACAATCTGAAATGACAGTCGATCAACTCATGTCCGTGCTACATCGTATAAAAGAAGAAAGCTCCTGATGGATCATCACATCAGGAGTTTTTTATCTATCCTTATCTTTTGGTAACGCCTTATCAAGAAAAGCTGCATCATTCACTTTACTATCGTTAATCTGCTTTAAGTCTCTTTTTACGGATGTTTTATCTAATCCATCCAGTTTTTTATAAGCTGATTGTGTTTTGTGATACAATATCTCAATTTTCTGATTCAGACCTGCACCAACTTGTTGCAACATGTTTAACTTTTGCTGATCGCCTTGATAAGGAACAACATCTTTTCCAGTCATGATGCGGCCGATATTCTTAAAATTGTGTTTAATATTTCTGGATTGTGCTGTTATTTCAGCTACTTTCCCATTAAATGAACCTATCGCTCCATTCGTAAATGCGAGAGAACGCCCAATGTTTTGTAACGCCTGTTTGAAATGCAATGTCTCTACTGTCTGGATAACAGCGTGTTTACCTTTACTTTTGAATTCATCTACAGACTTCTTAACAGCAGTTCGAAATGAATTCTTTGTTTTCTCTAACAATCCTTTTGTATGATTGACTGCAAGTTCCAGCTTATCTGTAATCACAGTGAGACGAGATTTTGTTTCCGGATTCTGTAAAGTCTGGATTGTTTCCTTTAAACTTGTGACTTCCTGAATCAGTTCTGTAAATTTCTGTTCCATTGTGTCTAAATATTCTAAAAGTTCTTTGGTGTCTTTCACATCTTTGTGCTTACCACTCTTCATGAGTGCTGCCAGATATTCTTGAATCACTGGTTCATCTTTCATTGAAATTGCAGGTAATTGTTTTTCCATATGTTATCACGCTTCCTCTCTGTCTTTTGGTTTTGTGGTCATAAGTTGATATAGTTTTGTATCTCGTGGAAACTTATTGATAAAAGGAACAAGGGAACCACCATACTTAATAAGCCCTGATCCTGATTGTGCATTTGTGATATAGGATAATTGTTCTTCTGAAATATTCAGTAATTTTGCCAGCTTCTCTCGATCCTGATAAGACTGATTCAACATAACGACAAATTCGCTGTTACTGATCATCGTACTTGCCTGCACACTATCCAAGAGGTACTCTACATTTTGTGTGATACCTGTAGGAAAGGCATCACGTTTACGGAATTGTCGCCAAGCTGAATTAAAAAAGGACGCACTTTCTTCGTTTTCAAATACTACATGGAACTCGTCCAGAAAAATATGTGTTCTCTTTCCTTTGCGCCAGTTACAATTAACCCTGTTAATCATTGCATCTGTAATGACCAATAATCCCATCGTCTTTAATTGTTTGCCTAAATTGAAAATATCATAGGAAATAATACGGTTTTCTACATCGACATTGGTTTCATGGGAGAAGGCATCCAAACTTCCATCTGTGAACAATTCCAGTTTCAACGCAAGACTGCGTGCCTCTAATTCCGGCTGTTCCAGTAATTTCTTTCTTAACACGTTTAGTGTAGGGACTGCCCCATGTCGTTTATAATCTGAATAGACCAATGCAACACAACGGTCAATGATACTACGGTCTACCGGTTTGATTCCATCACGATCTAACTGCTCAAATATTGACATGATGAATTGTGATTTATCTCCAACCGGATTACCGGTATCTCCGTATCCCTCCACCATATCCATGGCATTGATATGATCTTTACTGCCCGCAGAAATATGAATGACTTCACCATTTAACATTTCAACAAGCGCTGTATACTCGGACTCAGGGTCACAAATCAGGATGTCATCATCAGTAGCTAACGCTAAAAATACAATTTGCTCTTTGGTGATAAATGATTTTCCTGATCCGGGTACACCAAGAATAAAAGAGTTTGGATTCAGCAAGTTTTCCTTATTACAGAGAATCAGATTATTGGTGATGGCATGTTGTCCAAACCAGATCCCTTTTTTGTCCATAATATCCTGCGCTCTAAATGGAATAAAGACTGCAGCACTCTCTGTTAAAAGAGTTCTTACAATATTCAGCTTATTGATACCTAATGGCAGCACCGTGTTCAAGCCATCTAGTTGACGGCTCGCAAAAGCGAGGGTTGATAATTCACACATATACTTTCTTGCGATTGCCTTCAGTGCTTCTGTATCTGCATCAAGCTCCTCTAAGCTGTCCGCAAGATGGGCAAGTGTGATCGTACCAAACATCATACGTTGATCCCGTACTGTCAAATCATCCAAAAACTCCTTTGCCTCATGGCGCTGCTGTTCCATATCGTAAGGTATCACTGCTGAAAAATTATTGTTAGAGTTTTGCTTCCTCTGCCAATTCGTTATATTTGTCTCTACACCAAGTAAACGATTTTCTACTTCCTTGACGGCTTCATCTGTTTGCACGGTCACTATATCTATAGAAAACATCAGATTTTTATTAAGTGAACAGATTTCTGATACAAAGCTGTCCTTGATATAGCGTGCATAATCACTCAAAAATAAAACACGTCCATACTTATCACCGATCCTAAAATACTTATGCTCAAAGATAGGTGCTTTCGGACATATGGCATCTTTGAAGTCATGTCCTTTTTTGATAGAATCCGGCATATCGAAGTTAAAAGATTCTTCCTCACCATTTCTGTAGAAATCATGGAGAACCTTTAATCTTTCAATGGCATCCATGTTTTCACAAGTAGAACCCAGCTTTCCAAAATGAGAGGATAGTTCTATAGCAGTACGATTGAAAAAACTTCTTGCTTCTTCATAACTGTTGCGAAATATGGTAACTGTCAAATACTTCTCTTGCAGAATATCTTCTGAACCCGATACCTTGTCTAAGAGCATCCGGTTGTATTCTTCACGATATTCATTCAATCCATCATTCTGATATGGTATCAGTATCTCTGATTTAAAGTCTTTGATATTGATCTTTCTATTATTGATCGTGATTTTAGACATTGTTGAACTGTCCAGTGAATTCAGCAGTTCTGAATAATCCAAGAAGATACTGACCTTTTCATCTTTCGAAGCAATGGAATAATTGACATCTTGAAATCGAAACGTCATACTGTAGCGATTGCCTAATTTAAAAATACCATCTTTGTAGATGGTATCCGCTTCAACAATATCCTGTGCTTTTTTGGGAATTCTCAACTTATTTTTGTTTTGCTTTCTTAATCTTTCGTAACCCTTTATCATCTTTCTTTAATTCCTCCTTTAAATGGTGTTCTATGCTTCCTTTTAGACATTCATAATAGATATTCACTGGTTGAAACACTAAACGTCTCTGTTTTAAAAGGAAAGAGCGGACTGCTGTAATAACAATCTGCTCCGCATTCATCCCCTGATATTTCACGAATCCCAGCATGGCAAATGGTGCTGCGCCTATCATACACAGCCAACTGGTCATTTCCATTCCCAACTTGTCTATAAAGGCAAAGTATAAAATGACTGCTACGATACAGGCAATGGCTGAAAAGAAACATTGCCGCATAGACAGACCAAAGAAGATACTTTCCGTGTATTCTCTGATTTCCTTATTGATTTTTACTTCCATATTTTTTACCTTTCCTGTGATTTAACTTTTGGTTTGCTATAAAACTTCATAACATCCGGAACCTTTATTTGAGAAGCTTCTCGTAGTTTCTCTGCTGTAATACCCTCCACTTTACAATGGCTGAGGATATATTCTGATCTCATCATTTGATTTAGGATAATATTTAGGCAGGATATTCCACAACATGATGTGTGCCTGCATTTCCATATGATCGATACGAAATCCGTCTTGTAACTTATTCATAAAAATCTCATGAAATGCACTATCTATCGTTTCCGCTTCCTTTAATAAATCTGTTTGCATTTCATCACCACCACTATTCAGCCTTTCTTTCATATCATCACTCCTTTCTATAAGCCCATCATTTCCTTGACGATGCGGTCTGACATCTTGACTGTACCGACAAGAATCAGCATGTTAAAAATTAACTCTCCCACATAACTCCATACCATGCTTACCGCACTGGCATTGGGATCAATCACAGGTGGTGATGTAGCGAAGGCAGAAAATATGATGCAGGCTAATACAATGATCGAACCTTCCAAACAAACGCCTGCATATGATTTAATGAAAGTCATCGCAATGTGTTGTGTCGTTTCTCCAGCAGAAGTAGATAATGGGACAGGGGCAATCGCTGTATACATATAGACTTTGAAAAAGCGCCCATACACAGTTAGGATCATGACGAATGATAGAACAGTAATAAATATCCCACCAAGTAAAGTAACTGCCCATAGAGGGATGGATTCCAGAAAACCGCAGTCATCAACAGCGTCAATGATTTCTTGTGGTAATACCGTATTGGTAGCTGTTCCTACACCGACTGTTGTCATAATCGTTGATGTGATGCCTTGAACAATCGTAAAGACAGCTTTCATCAATTCCATGCCGTAAACGACCAATCCTCGGGCAATCACAAATCGGATGAAAAGCTTTACCGCATGTTCCGGTCGCTTAATATCCTGAAATGATGTACATGTCTTAACAACTGCGACGACAAAGAATAAAACCAGTAATGCTATCCCTATCGCAAGCAGTGCTCCATGAACTTTTTCGATGATTCGCCAGATACTGCCACCTTTGAATTCTTCAGGAGATTGTGTTAACAGTAACCAGATCTCAGCCAGCTTTTCATTCCACGTATTGATTGCATTTGTTAGATTATCAATGATGCCATCCATCTTTACATCACTTCCAATCCATTTTGAATATCACACCAAGGCTTATAAACGACTTGATATGTTCTTAAATTCACTGTCATATTATCCACCGACAATGATATTCAAGATTTCTTTTGCGAATGTGATGACGATCCCACCGGCAACCGTCATAATACCATTTGCTCTCTGACTTGGATCATGACTTTTCAAAGAAAGACCAATCTGTACAATACCAAAACCTAGTAGAATCATACCGATTGCACGGATCAGTCCAAAGATAAAATTTGATAAATTATTTACAACTTGAATAGGATCACCTTCAGCATGAACAGGTGTTCCACAGAAAAGCATAATCACAAAGATGCAGTAAGCAATAAAAGCAAATTTTGTTTTCTTGTTCATTTTTAGTAGTTTCATATTATTTTTTCTCCTTAAAATTGGGGGGCATGGGGCATAATGAAATACAATAGTATTTCACTACACTCCCTTTACAGTCAAAACTCAATCATTTTCAGATTGTTCAGTTTCAAGTGCACTGAAATACTCTTGTAAATCTTCTTCACTGAGCAGTTCATATTCTCGATTGCTTAGCGGAATGTTTTGCCAGTCCTCAATAGCATGATGGATAATCCCATGCGGATAGAGCTTTGCTCCACCATCCTTTGTGCCTTTGATGTTTGGATGTTTCAATAAATCATATTTTTTGTCAAAAACAGGGCGCTCTCCACGTAGGAATAATAGACAGTAATCATTATCCAACAGACGCACTTCATCGGCAGTTAAAAGTTCACGCCCAGCTTGTTGATAGTTGGTAGAATAGTTGCCGTTATGACCACTGCTTTTCCCAAACGTATTCGTATCCAGTGTTTCTTTTCCAAGATACTCTGACATAAATTTATGCGTCGATTGTTCATTTCCCCCGAGATAAAGAAGTGTGTCGCAATTTCCAATAATAGATTCCCACTGTTTCTCAAACAAAGTCTTAATCTGTGCCAGATTTTGGATAATGATGGATACAAAGATTTGTCGTGAACGCATTGTAGATAATAGCTTGTCGAAATCATCTGGCAACGCAACATTCGCAAACTCATCCATTAGAAAATGTACCGGGATAGGCAATTCTCCATCATGGACAATATCAGCCTGAAAATACAACATCTGAAATAACTGGGTGTACAGCATACCGATCAAAAAGTTGAACGTGCTGTCATTATCCGGGATAACGCAGAATATAGCAGTTTTCCTTTCTCCTACCTGATCCAGTTCTAGCTCATCACAGGATGTGATTCCTGCAATGCTGTCCAGATTGAATGCAGCCAGACGGACACCGACAGAAATCAGAATAGATTTTGCGGTCTTTCCAGCAGCTTGTTTGTAAATCTTATACTGCTTGAGTGCCAGACTGTCAGGTTTTCGCATTTCCAACCGTTCAAATAATTCATCCAAGGGTGATTGGTATTCCTCATCATCTTCTCTCACATCTGCAGAAGCGATCATTTCCATGACCATCGTAAAATTTTGTTCTTCCGCTGGTGCTTCGTGAAGTAGATATAAACATAATGCTTCCAGTAAAGCTGTTTCGCTTTTCTCCCAAAATGGGTCGTTGGTTTGCGATCCTTTGGGTGTCGTATTGCGAATCAGATTCGTAATCAGTTTTAGCACATCTTTGTCATCTTGGATGTAAGCGAACGGGTTATAACAATGACTCTTACTCATATTGATAAGATCTATCACCTTGATTACATAACCTTCTTTTTCTAATAGATAGCCTGTATCCCGAAGGATCTCACCTTTTGGATCTAGGATTACAAAAGAGGTATTACATTGCAGAATATTCGGCTTTGCATAAAATCTGGTCTTGCCGGCACCACTACCACCAATCACGATGGTATTGAGGTTTCGTCGGTGCTTCTTGCCATCCAAGCCGATACGAACATTCTGCGTGAGAAGTTTGTTATCTAGAATTTTGGAATCTGCATACTTCTTATTGATTTTTGAATTATTGCCCCATCTTGCGGATCCATATTCCTCTTTTCGTCGATAGTTTTTCAAACTGGAAACATAGATACCAATTCCGATAAAATACATCATCAGGAAAATCAATATCGTCCGGGGCGTATCAGAAATCCAGACAATATGAAAAGGATCATTGATTGCATCATTCAAATTTGACAATGCAAAAAATAATCCTTTTGACATATAGGGAGCAAACAGCAATGCTCCCCAAATAACAGGAATAATCAACAAAGCAAGAAAGATATAATCATCTTTATTATCTCGTTTCATAATCCCGTTTATTTTTTCCTTTTGATAATGGCGCATCACAGGCTTTGAGGATCAGATCATCAATGCAGTCGTAATTCTTCTTTGCCTCAATCTGATGTGTCTTGAGCATAGAGAGTGCATTTAGAATGATCCTTCGCTCCATGTCAGTAACCGTGATATTATAACAGGGTTCTTTCATAAGCTGCTATCTCGAAAATTCAGAATGTTCATTCTGCTTTTCCGTATGTTCCTGCTGTTTGGTATAGATTCCACGTTCCATACGATCTGATACGCTTTTATATAACCCTTTTATATCTTCTAACTCTCCTTTGACTTCACGTTGATCTAGTCCTTCAAAGTATTCACCGGTATGCTGCATAAAGGATTCATCACAACCTTTCATGCCATACTTTTGACAAATGACATAGGATGCACTAGCCACCATGAATGCACTATCTTCTCGATCGATGCCCATTTTTGCGCATTCAGCAGTGCAGTATTCTCTAACCAGACCGGTTATCATCTCATTTGGTTCAAGACCAGCTTTTACATAGATTTTCTTTACATCATCTGCATAATACACTGGACTTGGTATATCGGATTCAACCGTGACAATTTCAGGTTTGATAAGTGTTCCATGCATCAAAGCAGCGATAATTTCTTTATCACTGTATTTTGGATCTGGAACGATAATGGATTTTCCATTCAACTGTGAAATATCATAGACATTCTTAGGATTATAATTGACACCGATCGTTCCATCACGACGTATATAATCCCTTCCCGGTTCTAGAATTTGAATACCCTTATCTTTTTCTGTTGGTCGAATATATTTATTATTTTTTCGCCAACCAATATCATCTTTTAACAATTTCACATCTGGATTCTGCGCCATGACTAGCAGCACATTCGTCACCTGATAATCAAGTCGTGCCTGCAGGTCAAGATATGTCTTATAGCTTTCTGGGCTTCCCACGGCTTTCAAGGTCTGCTCATTTGCCATACTGAACAAAGTAGTTCTCCATTCCTTCATTTTCTCGGCATACTCCTCTTTAGATAGGCGAGGTGCCTTTTCTTTTTTAGGTTGCTCCTCATTCAATACATCATATAATTCGCTCATCGTGTTCTCTCCTTTTTCTTAGATTTTCCTTTTCCATTTTTATGACTATTAAATTTTTGATTACGTGCTTTACTTCGCTGTTTATTGGCAGCGATTCGTTGTTCACGTTCCGACTTGATCTCCTTCAATTCCTTTCTGACGGATGATCGTTCAGAAGTATCCTCTGCGACGTTTGCTTTCCTTGAGATATGCTCGGACGGAACGTCGCTCGTTTTCTGTGTCCGAGCTATTGAGGGGTTTTCTTTTTCAACTTGTTTCGTTGAAGTCATAAGAGAATCAATCAAGTCATCATGTTCTTTATCACTCATGACAGGCACATCCTGTAGTGGCTGACTTGCTCTTTCCGATAGGATGGACTCTCGCATCGCCTTGGTATCAATCGTCGCAAGTTCAAACTTATCAACGATTCGACTAATCTTGGAAGCATCCTCTGCCCGCACCATGATGTCACAAATTCCATCGGTGTTGTTTTTTTCCTTCAGCACAGAATATAAAACACCATATCGCTTCGCCTCCTGACAGAAGGTCTTTAGATCTTCATGACGAATTGCAAATACTTTCAACTCCTTGCCTGACTGCAGCATAGAATTTAATCTTGTTGCTCCTTTTACTTTCTTTTTGTCATTCAGCATAGCATATAATGTTGCGGCTAATGACTTTGTAGCAGTACCACCAATCTTTAAGGCAATGTTAGCTGCAACTTCAATCCCCTGTAAGGACATCCTTACCACCTGATCGGCTGTTTCTCCGCCTGCGTTCATCTGATTCACACTCCTTTGTTTTGAATCTATCTAAATGAAAAAAAGACACAATAATGTTAGTTATTGTGCCTCAAATATTGTATTTCAGATATAGAAAGGATATAGGCCCGCATCAATCTGCACATCCAACCTCAAGCGGTCAGAAACCTATATCCATAGAGAGTATACTCTCTTTCTATTCATAATATACCATATTCAATTTTAAAATGCAAATATTTATACTTGTATAACATTGTTTTTTATAAGAAGATAAAACTCATTTTTATCATCTGAAAAAGATCGTCTTATGACGCTGCATAAATTATCAACGAACTGTATCCCGGCCTCGTCAAAGGAATTTCTCGGCTGAATAGAAATAACATTTTCATTTAATTGGATTGAATGAATTATCTTATTTTCAAAATCATTCTTATTAAAGGCATCAAATATTATTTCAATATCATACGGAATAGATAGAACAATATTATTTAATAATTTAATATATTGTTCCTCTTTTAGGTTCTGATTGAAAACATCTTCTTTTTTTACATAACAAGAGTATATGATTTGATTCTCTAATTTTATGATTTCTTTTAGCATTAACCGCTTAATTCTTTGAAATTCACGATCTAGGATAACTGACTTAAATTCGTTATATATCTTTTCTTTATGCTTTGCATTTAAATTCATTGAATTAATTTTCTTCTTAAACCTTTTATAAGACATATCTACATTCTGTTTAGAGGCAACAAGTAGTCCTGTTACAATGAAATAGTTTTCATTTTCTGTTTCATCAACATATAAGATCATCTCACTACCTCCTCATAGATATAAATTATACAATATTTCATTTCTCATTTAAACTTAATTCTACTTTTTTTGATTCTTTTGTTTCATTGCTTTCTTTGACCTTATGAAGTTTGTCTTTCATAACAATACTTCTATTCTTTACACCCTCATAAAGCACCACCTCCTTTCGTAGCGATTTGATTTGCGCAGACAGATATGCGACATCCTGTTGCAGTTTCTCCTTGCTGTCCGGATTACAACAGCGCCGGATCTTGTTGTAGACACATCTTCTTTCTTTGACTAATCCATCAAGACATGTTGTCACTTTGCTTACTTTCTGCTCCAGTTCATCCAGTGTATCGATTTTGTTCTTACAGAGCAGTGTAGTTTCCTGCGTAATCTGATCCATATAACGCAAATCCTCCTTTAAAAGATAATGCACCCTTTTTTTATTCAGTGCGTTCTTGGGTAGTATCCCCATGCAGTACATATAATGGAAATACAAAGCACGGAAACCTGTCAGCTTCCGTGCTTTTGTAATATCGCCTTTGTAATAATATTTTTTTGGTTCAGTTTTTTGAACAGACTCCCACTTGATAATGGAATTTGTTAATATCAGTTCCTTGATATTCTCCTCAGTATAATATTCATCATTGCTAAGACTTCTTAATCTAACAAAACGTTCCTTCGTTGGTGGTCTTACCGCTATATGCTTCCCGTATTTGATTTCATACCCCTGTGCTTCAAGATTCTGGAAGAACTGTTTCATCGTCATGGATTTGTTGATAGCATAATCGACATCTTCCCTTATAGCACTTCTCCATGTTGGACGATGTTGTTTTTCAGCCTGCCACTCCGCATAATGCATGGATTTCTTTTTGGGATTTTCTATAACGCTCAATTGATACTTGCGGCACAAATCATCTGACAGCTTGCGAATCTTCTTGTAATTTTCCTTATTGTCATAATACTTCAAGCCATCCTTGAACGAAACGGAGTTGATTACAAAGTGATTATGATAATGTGCTTTATCAAGATGAGTTGATACCAGCACTTCAAAACGATCTCCCCACATTGCCTGTGCCAATTCAATGCCTATTTTATGTGCAGTTTCTGCGTCAACCTCTCCGGGAGCAAAAGACTGATAGGCATGATAGGCGAGAATACCATCAGTTTTGTGATAGGCTTTCTTTGTAATCATCATATCCTGTAGAGCAGTAGCCATGGAGCAGTTAATGCCACTGACGTATAATTGCTTTTCTGTTTTTAGATCCTGCGTGGTGTAGCTGATAACTTGATTCAAGCCATTGTAATGATAATCACTTTCACTAACAGTATTTGTTTTCTCCGGATTGGAAATGTAGTCAAGCACTCGTTTTAGATTATCGTTGACATCCCATATGCTAGTCGTTGCCATCTTTGCACTCCTTTGGTAAATAAATTTGTTCTCTTATCTGAAGTATACTTTTATTCAATTTCTCAATATCCTTTTTATAACGAACAATATCTATACTGCCGGTCTTATTAGCAATCATAACTAACTGATTTAGGTTGTTACCAATTTTTCGTAATTGATTGATCATTTCAATAAAGTCCTGTGTTGGCTTCGGTCGTGGTAATCTATTTTGAACAAGGTTATATAGATATGCCTGTTGTGTCATGCCACATAAATGGACAGAGGAGAGGAACCTTTCATATTCTTCATCGTTTAAAGCTAATTCAATTCTATGTGTTCGTGTTCTATGAGTTCTCATGACTCACTCCTTTCAAAAGCGGGGTATTAGGGGACACCCTAACAAGCGAATTTGGGTCCGGGCAAATTCAGTGCTTGCTACAGTACAAGACATAAAGATACCTTTCATGATTTAACAATGCTCAAGTTGTTTTGAAGATTTCTTTTCATGGTGTAGGGTTTCTTTATGAATGTCATGAAGCTGTTTGGCTGTGACTTCCTGAAATGGTGTATCACAATCCACAATGAAATATTTCTGTGTGCTTTTCTTATTGTAAATTGCTTGGTGCTCATTTTTTATATCCTGTAAAGCCTGCCGAAAGGTATTAAATTTCATAAAGATCCAGTCGTCAAAGCGCAAAACAATATAATCATTATTGATATTTTCCATCTCATCCAATCTCAATCCCTGATTGTTTGAGTAATCATAACTTGTTTTTTGTGCCTCGGTTGCCCATAAGGTATCCTTTTCTTTTCTTAACACAAGAAAGCATTTATCATTGTTTGGATCAGTAATTCCATAAAAATTATCTTGATCCATATCGCATATACTAAAGGTAAAACAATCCTTGATCGTCAGTAATTCATCATAGGGACTTCCTTGCTCTAATACAGTTTTTCCAATCTCAATATCAACATGATCAATATGATTTTCATTCCATTCTAATTTATTTTCATTGTAAAACTGACACCCTTTATGATAGGCTTCATCTCTTGATCCTGCTTCTATCAGAACAGTTTGTTCTCGCAATTCTTCAAATATAACTTCATATTTTTTCATAAACCTGCTCCTTAATTATCTAACTTTTCAAAGAAAACCTTTGTACTTTGTTCCAGCTTTTCATACTGAACTCTTAAATTATTTAAATCTTTTAGTTTCACATTGAGCTGAGTAATCTCGTGATCCAATTCATTCCTTTTCTCAGTTTTCAAAACTTTTTGTTGCTCTAATTTTTGCATTTCTCGTTCTATTTTTTTAATCATAATGCATGATTCCTCCTTAATCTGTATAAAAAAAGAAGCGATTCACATAGAAATCACTCCTCTTTGACTAATACTATTTTGTGTATACTGCAACTGAAATTTTCTTCATTCTCATAGTTCAAAATCCGAAATATATATCTATTTTTCAGTTTTCTCTTTTGCTAAATGTATTTTTAAAATAATAAATCTAGCTATTGGCTGTGCAATACAAAGTTCAACAAAAAAGGATATGGCGAAGTTCCTAGGCCATTTATAAAAAAACATTGTAATCGGTTCTAATGTTATTGAACGTGTACCTATCCATGTCCCAATTACTGTCAAAAAAATGGACATCAATAAAACAGTACACAAAATATTGATAATGATTTGCGAACGAAAACTATCTTCTTTTGATACAATCATTGTTGTCATTTTTTCAGCTGGCAAATATGTCAATAAGACAATTACAATAACACTCATCCAAATGAAAGGAAGTACGCTCATTACATCCGCCCATACATAGAGATGAAATCCTGCTTCAAAACAGGTAATAATAGGAGCAATAATATTTACTGATATAATTGATAATACTCCCATAAAAATGGCAAATTCCTTTTTGTTGCGTGGTAATTTCATATAAAATTCCATAATAGTTCCTCCTTCAAAAAAACAGCATGAAATCATATGATTTCATGCTGATCCATTATACGCACAATTTTCTTTGCACGTGTGATTATATCATTATTTTGAAAGAAAATTCAAGTTTAAATTCTATTTTTTGGTTAACGCTCTTGGTACTTCATTCTTTTTTTTATTTTATTCTGTAACAAAAGATTAACATCTTTTGCAGTATTTGGTCTTTCATCCAATACCTCATATTTTTCACTTAGGTGATACATAATTTTCTTTGTTGTATCGTGACCTGCCTTATCGTTATCTAAATGAAGATGCAGTTCTTTGATTTGAGGATTTCTTTTTAAGAAAGATTTTAATGCGATTGGTATCATAGATTCTTCTAGGTTTTTATCCTTTAACAATGTAGATGCTCCCGAAATTGCAAGATAGTTTTCTGATTTGTAATCCCTATGTGCCTGCTTCAATAATGTCATATAGGATAGTAAGTCTATTGCTGATTCAAAAACGTGTAGGGAATCATTGTTTTCATTTACAAGTGAGAAACCATAGCTTTTATCACTTCCCCACACATCTTTTTTCATATCACCAGTTAATGATCTTTTGCAAGCAAAGCGAGGATAATGATGCTCGTCATATCCTACAAAGACAATGCAATGCTCTTTTGATTCCTGATAAAACAATCGCTGTCCATGGCAGTATTCCACGATGGTTCTATCAATGCAACGTTCATTTGTTAAATAAGCAATTGCATCATTATCATTCTCTGCAGGATAAGGCAAACGAAATTTTTTGGTTTGTCTTTCTCTTTGATTATGTTGTAAAGGCTCTTTTAAATCTATTAGACTTTTGATATGCATAGCCGCATCACGAAAACTCATATTTTCAATCTTAATCAAAAAATCAAGTGCAGTCTTCCCTCCAATCCCTGATGACCAATGCATCCATAATCCATGCGACATATGCAGTGATGTATGCGACTTTGTTGTGTAATCCACATGTCCATTTTTTACTAGATCCTGTGGTTCATAGTTTTTAAAGTAAGTCAGTAAATCTAATTCTCTTATCCTTTTCATATCACTTTCGGGTATCTTCTTGCTCATATTAGCACCTCTTTTCATAACAAAAAGGACTCCAATACTATGAAGCCCTCAATATTTTACTTTGATTAACGTATCCTTTCATTACGTTTTTCTATACTGTCATCCGGCTCATCATCAACAAAGACAGTGCTAGGATCATTCTTATTCCCTATATCCAATTCCTTGTTTAATTCTGATAGTCTTTTCGTTTTTTCTTTTAATTCCTCCTCTTTTTCAAAAGGACGATCGATTTCCTCTTTTGCATTTCCTAACTGTTTTTTCACATCTTCAAGTAGTGCTTCTTCTGTTTTTAGCTTATCAGGATAGGAATTCAAAAGATTATCAATACGTTTCAGATTTCCATAAACATCATTACCTAATTCAACGGCATAGGATGCTTGCTTCCTCAGTGTTAATATAAAAATCGTATTGAAAGCATCATAGGAAAGAAGCATTTGGAATCCTCGATATTCTCCTATCATTCTCTGTTCCGTTGACTCCATTTTTTTGCACATCAATAACAGAGCATTACCTGCCTGCTCCTTTTCATCATAATGAATACTGTTAATTGTCATCCCAGAAAATTCTTCAACTGGTTTAAGTGTGACTATATCATTTTTAAGAGCGCTTATATTTTCTTCCAATACAGATATTTTTTGAGGATAGTACTCCATGATTCTATCTTCTAAATCATAGCGTTCTGAGAGGTAATTAGCCTTCGCCATTTTCAGCTTACTGACCTGTATATCCAGATCCATCTTCTCTTTTATCTTAGGATTGCCACTGGCCAATGCTTTGATTTCTGCATAGGAAAGAGTCGCATCATCAATATCCTCGGCAGATCGTACTGGACTTTTTGATGTCATAATCTGTGAAATAAACTTTTGTTTGCCCTCAACAAGCTGGTCGGGTAAGAAAGCAACATTACTGTTGCTCCCTCCCCAAAGAACCGTACGTGAGAGTTTCCCCTCATACGGCTCAAGCTTTTATAAGGTCTTATCTTTTTTAAAGACCCGGCTCAATTCTTCCAAGGTGTTCTCAAACAATAAGGGTGTACTAAATAACTATTTTTATCAACTTTTCTAATTCTAAAATCAGTTTTTATAGTAATTCTATTTTGACAAACTGCACAACATCCTTTTTGTTCATTCCACATTTTTATCAATTTCTTTCTTCCTTTTAGATTATTTCTCATTCTACGTTCTTCACGTTCTACAAAATAATCTTGCCATTTTTCATCAAAAGGGTTGGCTTCTGATATTACTTTTGTATGCCTTCTAATATCAGTATCAGTTGCATACACTAATCGGATGTATTCATCCTTTGAACCTTTAATAGGTACACTAAATGTCCATTTTCGGTTTCCTACATCATTAAAATATCTTTCTTTTGTCCATTTAGCCCCTTTATTTGGGTGTCTTCTTCTGCACCATTTCCATAGTGCTTTCCAAATTTCATAGTCCAACTTTTCAAACATTTCAGTAGAAACATTATATTTATGATAATTTACCCAACCTCTAATAACTGGATTAAGTTTATTAATTAAATATTCTTGTTTCATTGACGGATTATGTTTGATAATATCTCTAATTTTATTAATAATTGCTTTATAATTACTTTTTGATGGTTTTATCAATAGTTTGTTTTTATACATTCGTATATTACAACCTAAGAAATCAAATCCATCATCAATATGTGTAATCAAAGTCTTTTCTTTAGAAAGTTCTAAACCTCTTTCTTCTAAAAACTTCTCTATAATCGGTTTAACTCCGTTTTCCAAAATTTCTTTGCTTTCACCAGTAACTATGAAGTCATCGCAATAGCGAATAAAGTTAACTTTTGGAAAGTAGGCTTTACCATTTACATATTTTTTATGGTATTTTTCTCTGATTGCTGTTTCTAAACCATCTAGCACCATATTACAAATTGTTGGAGAAATTGCAGAGCCTTGAGGACATCCGCTGTTAGTTGGAAATAGCTGATTTGTTTCGATAAATCCACATTTTAGCCATTTGTTTAATAGTGTTTTGTCCATTGGAATATTTTCCAATATCCATTTATGGCTGATATTATCAAAACAACCTTTAATATCTCCCTCCAATATCCATTTTGGTGATTTTCTCTTATTTAAACTTGTAAAGCATTGCTCAATCGCATCTTGTGTGCATCTTTTTGCTCTAAATCCATATGAATTAGGGTCTGCAGTACATTCAGCAATTGGTTCAAGTGCAAACTTATAGAGTGTTTGCATTGCTCTATCCGTCATGGTTGGCATACTCAATGGTCTTTTCTTTCCATTTTTCTTTGGAATATAGACACGTCTTAATGGCTGAGGATTGTATCCTCTTTTTTGAAGTTTTGAAATTGCTTCAAATTTGGACTTTGGTGTAAGCCAGAGTTCTCCGTCTACACCAGGTGTCTTTTTACCTTGGTTTTCTGTTACTTTTTTAACTGCTAATGCTTTAGCATAAAAAGAATTTGTTAGTAGATATTGCAAAGATTTTACTTTGTTATATCTACCTTCATTTTGAGCCTTCACAATACGCATTTGTAGTTTCTTAACGTAAGATTTGGCTTTTTGCCAATCAATTTGGCTCCAACGCAAATCTGCGTCAGGAGTCGCACACATTTTACTGTTCATTTGCATTTCTCCTTTCAGTAAATCTAAAAATTTTCTTGTGAATAAAAACTTAATGGAAGTCTGCCCACTTTCGTGTAGAATGATGTTTCAATTCTTATCCATCACATTATATGATGGCATTCGCTTTTTCCATTTTCCTTTACCCACAATATCATCGGTATTCCTTACGGTTTACTTGCCCTAATGGGCGATATTATGGGCTTACCCTGTTCCACTTAATTAACAATATGATAGGTTAGGTTCCACCTCTCCGCCGGTAGTCATCATGTCCGTGTAACCCCACTATACAAAGGGTTATCCGACTACACACCTTTTGGTTCAGGCTTATCAGCAACTTTAGCCTGTTCGCCTTAACGACGTTTATCAGTGATTCATTTTCATTAACCATACTATCTAACCTGCTCCCTAACCGCTTTGTTGCTAGCAGTAACGGACATTCCTCACGGTTTGTCCTTAAGGGCTACATTTTCATATCAGCTTACCACAAAACCGTTACCAGTTATGCAGTTGATATTAGGCTCAGCCAACGGAATGACTGGTTTAGTCGAGATAGCTCGCTAAACAATTAATTAAGCGACTTCAGGTCGCACATACAAATAAGCATCAAATGTTTGCTCCGTGACATAGCGATAGATGTAGACATCACTGTTGGTATTGCCTTGCCGAACGATTCTACCGCCTCGTTGTTCCAGATCCGAAGGACGCCACGGACAATCAAGATCATGCGATGCAATCAACAGATCCTGCACATTTGTTCCGGCTCCCATTTTTTGAGTAGATCCCAGCAGGATACGAATACTTCCAGTACGTACCTTCGCAAATAATTCTTTTTTAGCTGCATCAGTTTCTGCGTCATGGATATAAGCAATCTCATCTGCTGGCACACCACTTCGTATCAGTTTTTCAACAATATCATCATACACATTCGTAAATAACAGTTCATTACCTGCTTCTATTTGTTCTTTTACATAGGACGATTTCTTGTGTGGAGTTGACATGTCACAAAAGATCAATTGTGTAGATTTTTTATCCGCTGTTTCTTTATAAATGGACAACACTTTCTGAATACAAACATTGACCTTACTAGTTTCAAAATCCTCCAGTCTATCATCAATCAGACGTTGATCTAATGCCAACTTTCTTCCGTCGTTCGTAATTTTTAACATGTTGTCAATGCGTGGATCTTCTCCACCTCTTACTTTCTCAGCACGCTTTGCAAGTGATTCTACGATGCTTTTCTGCATCTCACTAGGTTTTACCGCTATCGTTTCATAATGCGCTGTAGGCGTAGGCAAATTCAGCATATCCGCTGTTTTAATGTCCGCTACTTCCTTGAATACAGAGATAAGTTCCGGCAAGTTATAAAAACGAGAAAATCTAGTTTTCATACGGTATCCTGTTCCCTCCGGTGCCAGTTCAATTGCGGATACTGTTTCTCCAAATGTTGATGCCCATGCGTCAAAATTCTCAAGTCCTTGTTCTTCTAATAAAGAATATTGCAGATAACGCTGTATCGTATACATTTCCGTCATTGAATTGCTGATCGGTGTACCAGTCGCAAAGGTAATACCTTTTCCTCCTGTGATCTCATCCAGATACTGACATTTCATAAATAGATCAGATGATTTTTGCGCATCGGTCTGTGACAATCCAGCAACATTGCGCATCTTTGTATACAAAAATAGATTCTTAAAGTTATGACTTTCATCAACAAACAGATGGTCGACTCCAAGTTCTTCAAATGTGATCACATCGTCTTTTCGTTCATCATCATTCAATTTTTCCAAACGTTTTGCTAGATTCTTCTTCGTTTTTTCCAACTGTTTTACGGTAAATCTTGGTGCATCCTCATCTTTTAGCTGTTGTATACCATCTATGATCGTATCTAACTGTTTCTCCAAGGATTTCTTTTGACGCTGTGCAGACAATGGTATCTTCCCAAATGTACTATGCCCCATGATGATGGCATCATAATCGCCGGTTGCGATCCTTGAACAAAATTTTTTACGTTTATTCTTTTCAAAATCTTGCTTTCTTGCGACAAGAATATTCGCCGCCGGATAAAGCCTTAAAAAATCAGAACCCCATTGCTCCACGAGATGATTCGGCACCACAAAGAGCGATTTTTGTGCCAAACCAAGACGTTTCAATTCCATACAGATAGCAATCATTTCAAACGTTTTACCGGCTCCTACGACGTGGGCAAGTAAAGAATTACCACCATAAAGTCCTCGAGCTACCGCATCTCTTTGATTACTTCTCAATGTTATTTCTGTATTCATTCCGGGAAAGGCCAAATGATCTCCATTATAGTATCTTGGTCTTATAGAATTAAACTTCTCATTATATAACTTGGTTAAACGTTCTCGTCTATCAAAGTCCTTCCAAATCCAGCTCTGAAATGTCTCTTTGATACTGTCCTGTTTCTGCTGGGCGATCATTGTTTCTTTTTTATTCAGTACAGCCTTTTTTCTTCCTTCTTCGTCATATTCATAATCAAAGATCTTTGTGCTTTTCAAGTTTAAACAATCCTCAATCAGACGATAAGCATTTGCTCGATGTGTTCCATAAGTCTTTTCAGCCTTGATATTGTTTCTATCTCTTGTTTTATTTGAGATGCTCCAAGAGCTATCGATCTTATTGTAGGAAACATGAATGTTATTCTTAGCATAAAATGACATAGACAAGGTTTCATGCATGAATGCATCATAATCTGTGCTGGGTATCCATGTTGCACCAATACGTACATCAATCTCTGATGCGCTTAATTCTGTCGGCATAGCCTGTTTTAACGCTTCTACATGGTATTCATATTGCGGATCAAGTTTTGCTGACAACTCTGCAACACGCAGCTTATTCCTGATATTTCCACTCAAATATTCATCTGTTGTTACATAAACATCCTCACGATCCGGCTCTGTAGCATTCGGTATTTTATAAATGACTCCATGTAGATCACTCAGTATCTTTTCTTTATCAAAGCCGGTAAGCGATGCCATATAATCAAGGTCAACTTTGGCTTTTTCCGATAAAGACAATAATAGCGCCTCATTGGATGTTTCTGTCTTTTCTATAACAACCTTTTTCCCAATCGTCCGCTCATAAAAGATGTCTGCCTTGCTTTTTAACGTTCCATCTTCATTCAAGTTTTCTAAGGAACAAAGAAGGTAATAGGAATCATCATCACGAAAAGCCATGCTATTTCCACGGCTATTGATCAGACCATACGATTTTGTGAAATCATCATACAGCTTATTAAGTTCATCCTGCTGCTTATGAATGACTTCATCAGGGTAATCTTCTTTTTCATATTCAATCAGTTGTCGTATACAATTTCTAATATCTATCAATCCAGTAATACGGTTCATAGCGGTTTTAGATAACTCTAATTTCGTCATGATACTGTTTTCTCGATAATAGACATCACCATCCTTCATCGTATAACTAAAATTACGGACAGTGGGATCTGCCGGTATCGTCACGATGTCTTCTGGTTCACTGTCTAGTTCCTCAGGTACGATTGCTCTTTCATCAATCTGTCCATGTATATGGCGAATTGCATTCTGCAACGATTCCTTTAATGGAACATCTTCATAAGGCACAACCGTCATATCCTCACGTCCATACATGGCTTTGGTCATCTCTACATGACCTAAGACCATTTCCGGATGTTGAACAAAATAATTGTTCATGATAAATCCATTCTCATCTTTAACCGTATATATCCATTCACTGTCTTTTACGATAGGCGTATCTCGCTTCTGTAAGAACAGAATATCGCTGACCGTCTTTGTATTGGCGCTATCCTTAAAAGCAGTATTGGGTAATCGAATCGCACCTAACAATTCAGCACGCTGATTGATATATTCACGAACGCTGCCATTTTGTTTATCCATCGTATAACGGGAAGTTACAAAGGCAATGATTCCTCCCGGCCGAACCTTATCTAATGTCTTAGCAAAGAAATAATCGTGAATGTTATAGTTCAGCTTATCGTAGCGTTTATCTGATACTTTGAATTGTCCAAAAGGAATATTTCCAATAGCAACATCAAAAAAGCTATCAGGAAGTTTTGTTTTTTCATATCCTTCTACTGTGATAGTTTCTTTCTGATAGAGCTGTTTAGCGATCCTTCCAGTAATTGAGTCTAGTTCAACACCATATAGTTTTGACTCGCTCATACTTTCCGGCAACATCCCCAAGAAGTTTCCAATACCACAGGATGGTTCCAAGATATTCCCTCTACGAAATCCTAAGTTATCCAGTACCTGATACATACTTTCGATCACAATAGGAGAAGTGTAAAAAGCGGATAGTGTAGATTCTCTCGCACTTCGATATTCATCCTCATTTAATAAAGACTTTAATTCTTTATATTCATCAGACCAGTTGCTTTTGCTTTCATCAAATACCTCTGACAAGCCACCCCATCCTACATATCGTGCAAGGATTTCTTGATCTTCTGCAGTAGCTGATCGGTTTTCTTTTTCCAAAGAAAAAAGCAGTCGAATGGCTGCTACATTATTTCTATAACGCTCTTTAGGTGTTCCGGCACCTAATTGATCATTGTGAATTCGATAATCAATTTTAGTTTGTGTTACTACTGGAGGTTCACTATTTGTTATTTCAACACCATATCGTTTGGCTATTTCTTTAAAATGGTCTAAAACATCATCAGATATAACAGTCGACGTTCCATCATGTTCATAGACGATTGCTTCATTCAGCATAAAATCATAAAGTTCTTTACCTGCCCATACATTGTCATCATCGTCATGGACGAGGATCATATCTTTTTCATCATCCCATACAACATACATATCATCCATTTTTAATCGATTTGTGATGTTATTCAATGTGCTGATTTCATCTTCTATTTGGAGTTCCTTTGATCGTACTATACCGGTTTTTTCTTTCTTAAGCTGTGATGAATTATCATAGCCTTTTGAAATATCCTGATAGGTACGGTCAAGAATATCATCGATCATGAGCTTTTTGAATGTTTCATCTCTCATATAAAGGGAGTAGAGATCCGGATCATCCTTATTCATCGATGATATGATAGGAAATAGGCTCTCTCTGATCATTTGTGCGGCTTCTTCGATAGACGTATCTCTATCACGCAAAACCGGATATAGCGCACTATCTTTGATCTTGTCTACCAAAACGGGCATATATTTTTGGTATACTTTTTCAGTATCTAAAGTCGTCGTTTCATGAACATCATCGTTTTTCTCAGAAGGTACTTCTACAAGTAGGTTATCATTTAACGGATTCTCCTTTAATACCTGTAGCAGTTGTTCCTTAGAGAAATTTTCGATAAAAAGAGGGAATTCCTTATCCTGCAATACAACAGGATCACCATCCTCAATGATTACATAATCGGTTGCGCCAACATGTACAGTATCTCCAACATACCATTGATAAACCTTGATCGTATTTATTGGTTGTTCCTCATCAGATGTTTCCACAATACCTAATTCTTTTTCCTTTTGTTTACGCTCATATTCTAATTGACGTTCCATCCGTCTTTGTAGAAAGACCGGGTATTGTTCTTTTTCCGCAGGGCTGAGATAGCGTTCTGCGGCTATCAGTTCACCAATTCTTTTGCTGACTTGATTCCATTTCAGTAAAACGCTGATTTCTTCGCTGCCGATGATTCCTCGAGAAATTTTTATGCCCTTGGCGTCGTGCCACTCATCTATCCAACCTACGGCTGGATAAGCACCACCGATACCATATTCTTCTTTCAGAAATGCAATATTCTTCTTTGAATCCTCGTGCTTTGAGAATTGCTGATAGATACGATATTTACCTTCTTCCATACCACTTCCTCTGGTGAGGATACGATCAACTTCTTCCTGTGAAAAATAGATGCCATTTTTAAGCGACATCTCATTCTCATAAACCGCAGTCAATTGTTCTTCTGCTGTTGGAATTTGAATATCCGTTGCATAGTATCTGGACAAGATCATTGCATCTATTTCCTGCGCTACTCGCCACCATGCAAATTCAGAAGATACTACTTTATTTTCATATGCTCCTAAATATAAAAGAAGATGATCATCATGTTTTTCAAAGCCCATGCGTACTCCATCTTCTTCAAATTCGTAGTATTTATCAGGATATATAGATTTCACATATTCGATTCGTTTGTCTTTGTTTTCTTCCTGCTTAAAAAAACTGATGATTTCTCCGGCCGTAGCATCTAATTCGGTTTTGTAGGAGAGTATCTGCTTTTCGATAATCTGATTGATCTTTTTTTCTGCATATGCTCTTTGAATATTTGTCATTTTTTCCCATGGAGATTGCAGATATTCTTCTTTTTCAATCAGTTTCGCAATTTCCTGTTGGACATCATCAAAAGATAATGAGGACTTCGTCTCTGGCTTTTGCCAGTTCCCTGACCAGACATCTAATCTACCATTGATTTTTTTGTAACCTACATAGGAATAATCATAGTCTTCAGGTTTACGATACATCATGATCAATGTATCATCGTATGCCTCTTTTATATAATTTGTTCTATCCACATCATCCGTATGACTTTTGAAATAAGCAATAATATCTTCTTTAGAATGCTTCAGCTTATCTGCGCCACGTAAAACGATAGACAGATCTTCCATAGAAAAAGGCGGTGTAGTTGGTTCCTTTTCAACCTCAACATCGCCTAAATCCAAATCTAGCTGTAAACGATCTCCTTGAGAACGATTTCCTCTGCGCTCGCTTTCAGATTGTTCATGAAGCCCACCCAAGCTATCATATCCTGTTCTTTGTCCGGAGCGGGTGTTTCCTCCAACAGCTGACTCATCAGGACTTCCATTCTCTGATATGCCTGATCTGAAATCTCCTTCAAGTGGTTCTGCAGTTCGTTGTTTGCTCTCAGTGAGAACAGGTGTCCCGGCTGATTGGCTTTCAGGTATTCCAGCCTCAACCTTGCGTATCGGCTGTTCAGGACTGGTTTCGCTTCTTTGATATTCGGCATCTGGTAATCGTCTATCTGACTGTATGTGATCTCTTGCATTTAAATCGCTCCCTTCTTTTTCTCTATTCTGCTCTATATTCTTATTTTCTGCAAATGTGCGAATCATGATTTCCCGTGCTTTGTTGGATATGTCCTTAAATGCTTCACGGCTTAGATCACAATTTGTGACACCAAGTTGACCGATCACATCTAAAGTATCAAACAAAGCAATCGATGAAAAGTCATCTGAGGCAAGGTATTTCATTGGATCAATACCACAGCGATTCATCAACATGTAAGCTAAAGAATATTCAACCAATGTCTTGAATTCATGATTGATTTCAAAGGCATCCAGTTCTGATAGAGCGCTTCCCTGAGAATATTTTATAAGTGGTTTTGCGTAATCTTGATAATTATCCTCAGCTATCATCGTAGCAAGTTCTTTTAATACATCACCTAAATCATCGCTTTCATTGGTTTCAAACTTATCATTGAGCATTTCAATGATTTCAGCATGATCCTGCTCTTGGATGTTCCAAAGTTTTAAAGGACGATGGAGTGGGCTACCAGTATCTGCAATATCAAATACATAGCGTAGAGAATAACCGTTATCAGCCAGCAATGCAATGCCTTTAGAGCCTCTACGAATATACCGATACATCTTATCATTCCAATCATCAAACGCTGCACAGGCGGTTGCATCTGGTCTTTGAGCATAGATCAGTATTTGATCCTCAAAGCTATATTTATAATGCCATGAGGCAGTATTTAAAAAGGAAATCCAATTTGCCGGAGAAGAGGTAATCTTAAATGACTGCTCCTTCCAGATTTCATGGACTTCCTTATAGGTTCTTGCCATTTGCTATCCTCCTATCGTTCTTTTTCCTTATGCTTTGATTTATATTCATTTTGATATTCTTTGATCGTCATATCTGGTGCATCTATATAAACGATGTCTTTTTCTTCATCAATGTCACGGAACCCATCCACATCCAGTTGGATAGGTTTATTGGATAAGATAGTTCCCCAGTGATTGATCATGATACCTTTTGCAAGCTGACACATGATGCCTTGACAATCATCATCATGTCTTACCTCATAGCGATACAATCCTTTAGGAACATGACTCATCGGTATTCTAGCCGGAGTGAATATAACAGGAATATCAAAAATTTTCATCAGCTCATAATAACTGTTATTCGGATCAGCATGGTACTTATCAAGGGCATCGGATGTCAATGCTTCGTATTCCTCCTGTCGGTACTTGATATAAGCATCGTTTACCTCATATGCACTATGAAAGTTACGATAGTTATTTGCGAACTGTTGAGAAAACTCCTTACTGCCATATTGCAGTTTTTTATAGGCAAGGAAGATGTCTCTTAGTGTATCATCCTCGCTTACCACTTTCTGCAATTTGCCATAGTTTCTCCCAGAGTATGCAAGAAACTCTACATTCTTGGCTGTTAATCTATCAAATGGGGCATCGACCATTTCTACGCAGGCTTTTCCAATGGTTTCCCACGAATCTGTAAAATCTATCTGGACATGTTTATCCTGATAATGTATATCAGCTTTTAGCATTATCGTTCTTCTCCTTTCACTGAATCTTTCTCCTTTTCCTGAAGTTTAACCTTTGCCCACTGCGGTAAGCTTTCTTTCTTTATAACACCTATCAACTCATAGCGTTCAATGCGGCTACGCTTTCCGGTATAAATATTTTCTGCAAAGATTGCATTTCCTCTGCTTTTAGGGTTACAACCAAAACCACCTTCGGCAAGATATAGCTGATGTGTTGAATTTTGAAATTCAGGATAAAGAACATCTGGTTTCAATACGACAAGTTTTCCAATTAAAGTAGGATAATCAAATATCGAATTGCAATCTTTTTCAGATATTAGTGATTCTTTCGGTTCTCGTTCTCTTATCTGCTGTAATTCTCTCATTAAAGTACCATAATAATATTCTGCAACTTGTAAATATTCTGAACTCTTTCCATCTAGAGTATAAATCGCTCTACCTATAGCAGCAAAAGTCATATCAACAGTACCAGTTATATAATTTCCATCATGTCCCGGACCTGCCATATAATAATTCTTTCCTCCTATGGCATCTTCTTTCAAAACTTCGTAAGCTATCTCATCAAACACAACTATTTTTTTATCGCTCTCCATGATGACGCTCCCTTGATTTGTTCCGTATTTTTTGACGATCAATTTGTTTCTCCATCATATCGTGACTTCTCATCTTAAAATCTTTAAAAGCTCGTTTATAATCATCATAGTAATGTCCTTGGTCATATCCTCGTTTACGATTACGTGTGGTTTCCCATGTCACATAACGCTGTGGCGCTCTTTTGTTAAATGCCAGCACAACCGCACTGTGGCCACAGGTTGCCTCAGCAATAATTTCATAATTTTGATTCTCTTCTTTATATAGATTATGAATATTGGGTACATGATCTCTGACAGTTGAAAGCAATTCATGTGAAATGCCATTTTTTTGACAGTATGCCAAATACAACTGTAAGCCTTTTTCTGCATTGATTTCACCACGTAATTCATTGATACAAAACCAGTGCCCGGCATGATCCTCAAGTGGCATATATTTTATTTCAAAGCCATCTTCAAGATCTGCAAGGAGATAAGAATCCACATTATAATCCCAATCTGGCACAATACCGTATTCACCATTTCCTCGATTATCTAAATAGATCTCACAGATATGGGATGAATCCAGTTCATTGTGTGCCAATGCTTTTACTTGGACGATTCCATCCTCCTGTTGTTTATCAAGGATATAATCAACATACATGCTTTCTTCATCATTCGCCATCAAGTACTCATATACATCGCTAAGATGATTTTCGGTTTTGAATCGTATATCATTCCAATGTTTTTCCATTCGATCTAATATATCTGACATATGCTCATCCATGATTTTTTTCCTCCTTTGCTTGAAAAGAGGAAAGCGGTGTGCTTTCCTCTGAAATCGTAATAGAACAATTCTGAACTTTTCTCATTCTCTGCAATACCTTGACTGCTGAAAACAAGGCAAAAAGCATGATAACTATAGCCAAACGATTATGACTCATCATGCTTGTGTCCTTTTTTACGTTTGATACACATAAATATGATGATTGCACCAATAGAAGCAGCAAACATCATTGCATATAATTCAATCTTTGTTTCGTCTCCAGTTTTTACAATAACAGGCTTATGCTTGTCTTTCATGGTGATCTTAACTCCATCTTTTGCAGTAAAGGTGATGCTTTCCGCTTTTTCATAACCTGATGGTGCGCTAAGTTCGGTCATGATATAGTCTTTACCTTCCACAAGGTAGTGGATGATATGGCTTTCTTCTGTGGATACCCATTGATCGATCAATTTTCCTGTTTCTTTTTCCGTGATTGTGATTGTTGCGCCTGGTAATTCTCTGTTATTTGTGATATCCACTTTACTGAATACCATTTCGATAGGCTGATTTTTACATTCTATTTCTAACATATCACCATTTTCTTTGACTTCCACCTTATAGATGTGATCATTCAAAGCATATCCATCTATTTGCTGTGATTCTTGAATAAAATATGTTCCTAGCTCCAAATCATTGAAATAAGCGATAGAATCATCATCTGTCATTGCAGTAGAGATGATTTCAGACATATCTTCTTTTGTAGAAAGATTGAATTGGATACCTTTCATTTCTTTCTTTACATCAAGTGTATCTGTTTTCTTGACTTGAACAGAGCCACGGGCAAGTTTGTTTTCTACCTTACCATCCAAACCAATCTGAATGACATAGTGTGATACATCCTGACCATGATAAGCAACCTCGAAGTCAAATTCTTCCTCGATTAGAACGAATTGCTTATTTGTCGCAAGTTCTTTTATGAAATATGATCCATTTGGTAAATCAGGAACATCAACCAGATGCCCATCTGAATCAATTCCTGTAGTGGAAATCATACTTCCGTTTTCGATAGCCACATGTCCCATATAGTCATAAACATCCTCACGGGCATAAATACCAAAGACAACATCTTTGTAGGCATCTTCGTTTTTAAATATTTCCTGTTTTTCCAACAGCTTTGTCATATCAATATCGAAAGTAGGACGTTTGTTTTCAAGTGTAGATGTGACAATCTGTAACTCTGTAGACTGGCTATCCTCAATACTGAAATAATGTTTATTGGTATCTGTAACATAACCATGCGGTGTTGTACTTTCAGAATAGTAATAACGACCAACAGGCAATTTCTTGCTTGTAACTGCATCCCAGTCACTCTCAAGGACTTCTATTTTCTCATCTGCTTTGTAATAAACATTGTTACCGATCTTAATATCCTCTGCTGCATAGATTGATATTTCCGTATTGAGTAAATTAGACTTGTTCCAAACAGGGGAATATGTCGTTCCAAATTCATTCTGACCTGTAATAACTTGATCAAATATCTGACCTGTTTTATTCCATTTCAATGTCCCCATGACAAGTTCATCTTTCATTATAACTTTTTGTACTTCACCAGTATCAGACACTTTAAATTCGATATCGTTAGCAAGAGCAAAGCCATATGGTGAACTTTCTTCATGCAGAATATAGGTCTTGTTAATTTCCAAACCTTTGATCAAGTGTGGCTTAATTGTTCCATCGTCATTTTTACCATCTTGTCCAGATATCCAAGTATCAAAGATTTCTCCTTGCTGACCTTTAGGATAAACACTTAATATAGCCCCTTCAATCTCTGAGGAGTCTGTAGTGTCCTGTTTAGATACTTCAAACTTTGTCATTTCGTTAAAGACTTCTTGGTGATATTCAATTACCGGAATATCTTGACCTTGGTATGTTCCATCAACTTTCAATACTGCTTTATTCGTAGCATAACCGATACTTGGTTTGATTTCCTTGATTTCATAGTGAGAAAGTGGATAGTCTGCTTCAAATTGTACATGACCATCTGTATCCGATACTGCTGTTTCAATTAGAGTACCTTTTTCTACTAAAATATTTCCATTGACAGACTTTATATCCTCAGTTGCGTACACACCAAAAGTTGAACCGGCAAGAGGAAAATGTGTTTCAGCGTCTTTCTTAACAACACTCATGTCAAGTTTTTGGCGATCGTTGTAGTAGGTAACACTATCAAATACAAGTTCTGTATTCTGATCCTCATATTCTAATTCAGCTTCCTGTATTTCATGCGATATAGTAAAGCCATCAGGTGCCTTGATTTCTTCAATTTCTAGTTTTGATAGAGGGAGTTTCTTTGATTCTGCAATACCATCTTTTCCTGTCGTAATTATATCTAAAACAGTTCCAGCCTTATACATGACGCTTCCATCCGCTGGATCAATAACATCTTCTCTTGCACGTACTTCATAAACTGCACCCACAATGCCTTGGTTTGCATAAGCGAACACAAGATTTCCATCATCATCTTTTGACACGGAAGTTAGGACTTCTCCTTCTTTTTTGACAGATAATTGTCCCTTAACTTCTTTATTCATCATTTCGATTTCAACCACCGGCTCTCCATCTTCATCGCTTCCAGATACATTGGATGATGTGATCTCAAAGATTTTTGATTCTTTGGCAAGCACAAAATAATCAGGCGCTGTGATTTCTGTTAATTTATATTTTGAAGCTGGTAGAGGAACAGGCAGTTTTACTTTCCCTTTATCATAATCTTTGTTTTCTTCGTAGTTCTTATCAGAAGCAAAGAAATTCATGAAATTGCTACCGACGCTGATACGGTTATCTGCATTCGTTGTAAATTCGCTGTACCATGTTGAACCGACTTTCATTGAGATATAACCATCTTCATCTGAGCGAATTGTTTTCTTCTTGTAGTCTTTAACTGGCTTTTCATTGTTATCAAGCATCTGCACCTTGAATGTTGCATAATTTAAAGATACGTTTTTGCCAGTATCTGCATCCTTTTTTACAACTTGTGCATAACTGTTAAATGGACGATTGTTGATATAGTAATGTACGTTCCCATCACTGGATGAACCAATGTGGTTGCCTTTTTCATCCTCACCATATACATACGTTTGTCCGTCCGTCGTTTCGGAAACATAAAAATAAAATGGTTCGGCAAGTAATTCTGTTTCCTGACCATTCGTTCCTTTAGAAGTCTGTTGGACAACGTAAGCACCATAAGCAAGCTTTGGAGAGAAAGCTGTTCCTGTATCATCTGTTTTCAGCACAGCATATTCCTTTTTCGTGCCATTCTGTTTAGCTAATTCTAACGCTTTATTGATATTACCATTAGCTTGATCATAATATTTTTTTGCTACTGCTTTAAATTCAGCGTTGATTTCTGGTTTCACTGTTTCTGAATTTTCGCCATCAGTAATGAATTTTGCTAATTCAAATTGACCAATACGCACTTTATCAGAAATTTGTGTTTTAATTGCAAAATGATAAGGTTCTCCTTCCTGCTTCATCATATCCTGCGTAACTGGGTAATACAGGTCTGATTTTTCATATCCTGCAGGTGATTTGATTTCTTTCCAGTAGTACCAGCAATCCTTATCAGCATCACCAAAATATAGTCCCTTGTTACCTGTCTTATCTACAAAAGCATTTGTATCAGCATAGCCATTTTCATTTGTAGTGACTTCAAGTACTTTATCTCCTTTATGATACAGAATCTCTGTGTGATTTTCCGGATTATAAATATCAGCAGAAGCATACAGTCCAAAAGTCGCACCACTCAATACCGCATCTCCTTGTGTTTTCTTACTTCCGGTATCAGAAACAACATTCAGTTTTCCACCTTTGGAAAGATACTCATCAAACTGTTCCTTTGTCATGCCAGTCATTCCTTGGTGGATATCCTCATCATATTTATCTAATTGAATCGATAATGTATAACGCTGGTTATCTTTGTTAAGTTCTACCGTTCCACTACCTATTAGTTCTTTTGATACAGTTGTATCAGGATCAAGATAATAGTATTTACCACTTGAAATCTCCACTGCTTTATACGTATGTTTTGTATTTTGATAAGCACTAATCTGATTTTCTAAGTCCTGCAAAGCTTTTTTATCTGCTACAGCTTGTGCTTCTTTTTCAGATGGATACCATCCTTTAGAGGTACTATACTGTTGCATTGCAGAGTTTAAATCATTCCAGTTAGTTACATACGTTTCGCTATATGTCGAAGAAGAAAATTCCTGTTCAACATGTGAAGGCATGGAAACTTTTCCTTTATCATCGGTCTTTGCTTTTCCAAGAGATGTTTCATCACGAAAAAACTCGAATTCAATATCCTTGATTCCCCGTTTTGAATCTTTATCTATTTTATTCAACTTTAATTCTACATCAATTTTCCCAATAGCTGATTTTCTTGCGGAAACATCGGCTGTTTTAGGTTGAACAGCAACTTTATATGATACTCTCATACTTTTTGGATCTTTTAATCCAAATACAGCTAATGTCTGATTCAATGGTTGATAATAAGCAATCTCAGTATTTGTAGCGTCATTTTTCAAATAATATGCATCAAATACAATATTACCAGTTTCAGAGGCATCTTTATCTGCCCATATAGTTAATTGATTACCACTTCTTTCAATCTGGATACCCTTTGGAACTGCATTGGTTAGATATGCAGAAAATGTTTTAGAAGTATCCGTCAACGTAATGGCATACTCTTTACCATAGCCTTGTAATTCTATTGTTTTATTTCTGAATGAAACATCTGAATAAATAACATTTAATCTGCTATTTATGATATTCATCTTTGCTTGTATAGCGGATGGAATCTGAGAAAAACCGTTTGGTTTACTTACTTGCCATATCATAAGCTGAGTAGCGGCAAGCATTTCCGTAGATTTATCTCCTTGAAAACCATATCCAAGACTGGAAATATACCCCATTCTATCTATTTGACTATCAGTAAAGCCTGCCTGTTTAAATCCGGAACGTCCATAAATTTTTTCATGAGCATAATTTATATTATTTGAAATCTGAACATCTGGTTCCACACAATAAGCTTTTTGATCATCAATATAAAAGTCAGATATTTCATAATCTCCCGGGCCCATAGATGTTCCCGAAAATTTATCCTGTATATTGAAATTACGATATGCGGAATATCCTGTATCTTTCCATGTGGCAGTATATTTGCTTGCCGCCATTATTGGAGTCGTTGAAATTAATGCGAACATAGTATAAAAGCCTGCTAGTGCAGACTTCATGAGTTTATTTAATATTGTATTTCGTTTCATTGTTATTCTCCTTTCAAAAAATAGAAAAAGAGATCTTCATGACCTCTTAAATTAACCGTAAATCCGAATAATGTAAAAGTATCTGGTTCCACATTCGGTTTCGCCGTATTCTGTTTTATATTGCGTAAATGTTCCATCACCATGTAACTGATTCTCAGTCATTTCAGCTTGTACTTGAGCATCTATTTCAGCTTCTCTCTCTATTGAAAAAGCACCGTTTGGAATCGTATCATTACAAGTAGGTGATGATGGCTTAGGTTCTGCAGGTTTACTTGGCTGCGATGGTTCTTGTTGTGTTGGTTTCTGAGGTTGCGATGGTTTAGCAACTTCCGTAGCTGAACCACTTGGTGATTGATCTGTTTTCTGTTTACTGCTTTCAACAGTCTTTTCATTACTGTATGACTTTTTTTCTGTCGATTGTTCATTAACAGCAGTTTTATTTTCAGTATCTAGAGTCTGATTATTTTTTACTTCAGATTTATCTTCATCATCGCTTTTTCCTTTTTTATCATCAGATTTATCTTTATCAGATTTTTCCTCTTTTTTTTGTTCAAGCGTTTCTTTCAACAAAGAACCGTTCTTTCCGCTTATTCCATCATTATCCTTATTTTGACTGCATCCTGTAATAACTAATAAAACAAGAAGTGTTGATAATATTTTCTTTCCCATAAGATTGCCTCCCTTATCTTCACCTTTACTATAAATCATTAAATACTTAATATCTAGTATTCGATTAGAATATTTCCATTAAGAATATCTTTTAATAGTGATTTTTCTCGGAAGGCTGAAAGGGGGTTGTAGGGGGAAAACACAGTCACGTTTTGGTGCAAAAAAAAGCAACCCCCTTGCTGTTGCTACTCCTTGCTCGTTTCTGTATTTTTCATTCAGTCACATGTATGACTGTATCAATCGCAGTTATCGTTCATGCTTCTTTTCCATCTTCTTTGACCATTGCTGAAGTAATTTTAATACCGTTTCCTGTTTCTGGCGTGGTGTATAAGATTTTGGAAAATATTGATTGATTTCATCCATTTTAAATGTCAGTTTTTCCTTTTGATTAGCTTTTTCTTCCGTCATAATAGAGTAAATGACATTATCATCAAGTCTATTTTCCTGTGACAGCTTTTTCATTCGGATTGCTTGAGCATGAGATGGTGTTAAATCCAGATCATCAATATGCTTAATAATACATTGCTGATGTTCCTCGGAAAGATAAGATAGTTCTACTGCTGGATTTAATCCTATCTTTTTTCCATTTTCACGTATACCATCAACCATATCTCTTAGTGGTTTAATTAAGAAGGTTAAGCGGATATAGCGTTTAACTTGATTATGACTTTCTCCAGTTTCATCAGCCAATATTTCAACAGATTTTTTTCCTTTTAACTTGTGCCCAACTTGGACACAAGTTAAATCAACTCTTTTTCCTTGATGCTTCATCGCCTCTAATTTCATCTTATACGCAAATCCCTTTTCACTTGGAAGAACATCTTCACGCTTGATATTACTATCCACCATGTAGATTGTAGCTTCATCATCTGTTAAGTTACGTACTACAGCTTTTATGGTTGAAATACCATTGATTTCCAATGCTTTCTGCCTTCTATGACCTGTAATCATTTCATAACCCTGTCCATCTGGATGAGGTCTTACTACAGCATTTTCAAAGTTATAACCTAATCTTCCAATACTATCTATCAGATCAATCATATCAGGACTTTCTAAACGAATACCATAAGGATGATTTTTAAACGGTCTTATTTCTTCAAGAGGAATTTCATAAATTCTTTCTAATTTATCATCCTGTCTTTGTTCTTCAGTTTTAAACAAATCATCGTATGTTGGTATTTTTATGTCTTGAATGCTCTTTTTCTTTTCTGGCATCTATAAAGACCTCCTTTGTTAAAGTTTCATAGGCCATGGTAGCTGCTCCTTTAGGATCGTAAACAAAAATGCTTTGGCCAACTCCCGTGGATTCCGCAGCTGCAATACAGCGTGGAATCGTTTGTTTAAACACATTGATATGTGATCCAAAGCAAGTCCGAATATCATTTGTAATCTTCTTGGATAAATTTGTTCTATAATCTGTCATCGTAATCAAGATACCTTTAACTTTTAAATCAGGATTAAGATTTCTTTGTGTTTCACGAATTGATCTTAATAAGTCACTCATTCCTTCAACACCATAAGGTTCAGATTGTACAGGGATGATAACAGTATCAGACGTCGCAAGTGCATTGATCTGTAGATCACCTAAAGTTGGATTGGTGTCTATAAAAACATAATCATAGTCACCTTTCACCTTATCAATCAATCTTTTCAATACAGTTTCTCTGCACATAACATTTTGCAACACCGGTGCTATTCCGGCTAAAGTAATATTTGCCGGAATTAGGTCTACTCCTTCATTAGAGTGTAATATCAGTCTTTCAAAATCAATATCATTTCCATTGATAATTGCCTGTACTGCCTCAGTCATTGATAAAGAGTATTTGCTTCTATCATAATATCCATATCCTTTTGTTGCGTGACCTTGATGATCAAAATCTACAAGTAGTACTTTTTTACCATGCAAAGCAAGACATGCACTCATGCTGACAGCCGTCATGGTTTTGCCAACACCTCCTTTCTGATTTGCAATACATATTACTTCTGACATACTCTGCCTCCTTTCTATAAGCCAGACGATTGCCGGCTATGTAAAATAAAAAGACTACTCAAAAGAGAAGTCCTAACTAAAATATAAGGTTGTTAGTCAAACATAAATGCCATTTTTGTGTCTGATATACCAATTCGTTCATTTTTTGCATACAGACCATAAGATTTACTATCTCAGTACAAAACCCAATTAGTGAAATATTTATCTGCTTTTTTCTATCATAGAATACTAATGTTTGCTTGAATGGGTCTTTCAAAGATATATCATAATCATAGTGTCCTATTGAATTACGAATATTCCTTTTAAAAATATTTTCTATCATTTTTTCAAATTTATCAGTTCCATTGAAATACGGAATACGTTTTCCATTAGAATCAATTTTCTCAAAATCGTCTAATGTTTTAATTCCTTTTTTGTTTATCTTAAGACCATTTACTCTCATTTTTTGATAATCTCCTCTTACGAAAAGATTATCATATGCCGCTAATAAAGAAAGCGAGTCACCAAGTAATTCATAACCATGTATATAAATTGATTGAACTTCTTCAAATGAAACTGTTGTAATTGCAAAATCTTTTTCTAATTCTCGTTCATCTAATTCATAAAATTCTAATCCTATCACAGGAATAAACTTATCAATCTTTTCTGTGAATAACTGATTTAATTGATAGATTTTCTTTTGCCATTTGAGCAATTCATTACTTTTAGCAAAATGCTCACATAATTGCTTTAATTTTGATAGATTTTCACTTTTTCTAGCTACATCTTTATTAAGAAAATCGTCATATTGTTTGAAAATCATTTTACTATAATTCTCAAATTCTTTATCATTTAATACTTTGAAAAGTCCTATATCAAGTAAATGAATCTTTTGAATATCTACTAATTCTTGTGTATGCATTTTCATTAAACCATTCATATTGATTCTATCTAACTGTTCTCTCAGATATTTTGTCTTACCATTAAAATAAAGTTCATGAACCCAATCATTATAAGAAGATCGCTGTGCCTTATATCCTAGGCAATTATTCATTCTCTTTCTAAACAAATCATAATTATCCTCAGAAATCAGCATCGTGCTATTTAAAAATGGTGAGGGAACTATCGTATCCTCGAAACTTGAAACTTTTCTCAAAGCGTGAGTCAAGAGTTCTCCTGAAGACTGTATTACGTAATCAGCGCATTTGTCATTATCCGAGAGCTTACAGTCAGGGAAATCAGCACCACCATTTTCATACTCACCTCTTATTGTGATATTGCAATTGCCACAGTTAAATCTTATTGCGTGCCTATCTAAATAACCAGCTTGAACTCTAACTAGTGTAATCTTTCCACATACTGGGCATATGACCGGATATCTAGTAATCATCGGAATCAACTCCTTTCCTCTTTAGAATATTATAATCCATAATCAGTTAAGATGAAATAACATAACATTTAAAAAATTTACAATTGCTATTACTTCTGACATACTCTGCCTCCTTTCTTTAAGCCAATACAATTAAGACTGGCTATGTACAAAAAGAACAGCATCTCTAAGCTGTTCTAGTATAAATATTGTTATGAATATGAATCAATTAAAATTGTAAATAAGTAAATATTTGCTAACAAAAATTTTTTGAATCATCAATATAGCTCTTTGATAAAGGCTCATTTTGCTAACAGCTTGCTAACATGAACCCCTAAAACAGGTTAAAATCATAAGGAAATTCAGGAACGCACATAACAGTGGCCAACCCAAGAAAAGACGATAAATAAAGGATTATTTAACACTTTCAGGGATTAAATACTATAAGGAAAATAAGGGAACACACGCCTCCTAAGAATTAATTGCAGGTTCGATTCCTGCTGAGGGTGCCATATAAAAAGGTTTAGACACTTCACATCATGTTGTAAGGTGTCTTTTTTCTATTTATTTGGTTGACACTTCTTTGTTTTGAACTATCTATATGAAACACACTATAATATTAGTTGTTGTGACCCAAATATCGTATTTCAGATATAGAAAGGATATAGGTCCGCATCCATCTGCACATCCAACCTCAGGCGATCAGAAACCTATATCCATAATATACCATAAATATTTATACTTTTTTGATAGATCAACAGAATTATGTTTTAAATCATTTCGCAATATAACCTACTGTTTTACGTTCACCTTTCTTTAGAATCAAATCTAAAGCGATTAACTTATTCAAATATCGATCCAAACTAGTCAAAGGAATTTTTGTTTTTTCAAAGATTTTTTTCTATTTAAATTAGGAAATTCTTTCAATACATTTAAAACAATCTGTTCTTTTTCACTTAATGTGTATTCTAATGCCCCATTTAATGCCCTATTTTCTTCTTTCACAACCCATAATTTAAGATTCGTCATTCTCATTTCTTGATTCTCACTTAACTTGGTATTGAGTCAGGCAATAGAGTTGCTAATAAATTTGAAAATAGTGGTTTAACTGCAACAAAATCTGAAAACGTAGATGCACCCATTATTAACGAATTTCCACTTTGTTTAGAATGTGAATTCATAGAATATCAAAATGAAGAATATGGCTGTGGCGTTATTGGTAAAGTCGTAGGTGTAACTGCAGATGAACGCATTATGATTGATAATCAAATTGATATGTCCTTAGTTAATGCTATTGCCTTTGATCCTTATACACATGGTTACTATAAAGTGGGTGAAAGAGTAGGTGAAGCATTTAAAGACGGTTTGCAACTCAAAAAATAATTTAATACACTATAAGGTTTCTCATTTTTGAGAAACCTTATTTATAACAAATTCTTATTTATTCTACTCTTTATTCCATCTGCAAATTGGAATGTGTTACTTTTTGCTATTAAATTTAACAACAATAGTAGAAACTATAATTTCTATTAGAACCAGAATGATAATCTGAGGCATTTTACTACCTACCAAAATAGCAACTGCCATAGAGTCAATTAAAATATGTGCTATTATACATGGCAATACCCCTTTTGAATACTCTTTTATAGCACCAAACATAAAAGTATTTCCTAATATCATCAGATAAAAAATGAGATAATTGCTTGAACCTGCTGTTATCCATGGAAGCCTATAAACAGGAATGTGCCATAAAAACCAAATAATCGATATAATCAACATCTTCACTGTAAAAGACTTTATTTCAAGTTTTGGTTGTAGATACCATCGCCATCCACATTCTTCAAGACCACCTTGTAAAATTGTCCAAGGTAAATATGAAAGAATCATTACAAATGTTCCACCAGTAAATGTTACATTGTCAAGAGCTATGGAAACTCCATAATATATTGAAACACTACCAATAGCCATTAGATAGACGAAAAGATTTTCTTTTTGAAGAAACATTTTCTTCATTACAGAATCCACTTGGTCTAATTTAGCAAATATGATGGCTACAATCATTGGCGTCAGATTCATGAATATAAATAATATTGTAGAGCCTATACTAGTTCCATCGGAAAAAAGAATGAATAATATCTGTCCGATTATAAATGTTATTAGCAATGTCAAAGCTGAATAAGCCAAAGCCCTTTTTGTATTCTTCTGTTCCATATATTCCTCCACAATTTCTAATTGATGAGATGATTGGTTGAGACTATTATTTCTTAGTTACCCAGCGCTATCTCAGCTGCCTTTTTTGCATGTATAAGGGTAGTATCATATACTGGAAGTGAAGAATCCGCTTGGTGAATGAGTAACCCGATTTCAGTACAGCCAAGAATAACACCGGTAGCGCCTTTTTTCTTTAGGCTCTCTATTATTTTTTTGAATTTTATACGTGACTCCTCCTTTATAATCCCTAAACAAAGTTCATGGAAAATTATATCATTAATAACATCAATATCAGTGTCATCTGGAATAATAACGTCTATTCCCCTATCGATTAACTTCTTTTTATAAAAATCTTGTGTCATTGTATACTTTGTACCAAGTAAGCCAACTTTTTCAATTTGATTCATTTGAAGTTCATCTGCTGTAGCATCAGCAATATGAATGATAGGGATATCGATCATTGAGGAAATTTGTGGTACCACTTTATGCATCGTATTGGTACAAATCAAAATGAAATCTGCTCCGGCAGCTTCTAAGTTCTGTGCAGCCTTACCGAGAATATCGCCACTTTTTTTCCAATTTCCACTTGATTGACATTTCTCAATTTCATCAAATTCAACACTGTAAAGAATGATTTTTGCAGAATGAAGACCTCCAAGTTTATTTTTAACTTCTTCGTTGATAATCTGGTAATATGGAACAGTACTTTCCCAACTCATTCCACCTAGCAATCCAATTGTTTTCATAGTTTAATTTCTCCCTTTTTTTTACAAATCCACTTAAAAAATTCTGATAAATCTAGTGAATGAAAAATTATCGCTATACTCATTTTATTTTTGATACAGACTATCTATATCCATAAATGGTATACACTCCATTTTCTAATTCATACGGTATTGAATATTTTTTTAGGATTTCAATAAATTCCTTTTCACAATCATACCATACTTTCTTTTTCACCAACAGTCCACCATCCTCCATAAAAAAGCGTGGTCTAACTTTTAACCATTCCATTGCTTTATAATTTAAGAAATTAAAACTTTCCTCATCCAAACTGTAGAAGCAATTTGGTCCTTCATTTTTAATAAGATGTTGGACATACTCTTCTAAAATATAGTTATTGTCATCAAAAAGCGTTTTATATTCGTATGGGGGAACAAATGGCATTTCATTGAGCATCCCTACTCGCAATTCTTGCCATTTTGTATTATTCATAAAGCTCACTAAATTCCTTTTGGTGATGATATCCAAAATCATCTCTTTTTCGGTTTTCTTTGTTTTGTATCTTCCAGCAGAAATATCCTTTGCGAATCTTTCTACCCAGATCAAAAGCTGATGATCAAGCTTTTTGAATCTTTGACGAGTGAATATATATCCATCACGCTCAATAGTTAATAAATACATCCAATCTTTTTGTAATTTTAAGCGTACTCCATCAGGCCAATAAACAGATAATATACCATCATTTTGTCTTATACCACTGCCAAAATCTATATCATTGAAACCTGTATTTGGTAATGTTTTTCCATTAGTCTCCATATTCATCACACATCCTATCTTCGTTTCAAATTCTAACTTGATCAATCACTAGACTATATTGAAACACAAATGTCTTTCACAAGTTTGACAAATAATAAGAGTGCTGAATCTATCATAATAATACCCCTATCATCTGCTTCGTTTTGTTCATATGAATCAAAATACATTTTTTACTCATAACAATCGATCAATAATAGAATAAAAATATTCAAAATAAAGTTCGCCATACACTGGTATTAAAGTATTTTCATGTTCAATATACGTATAATAATTTATTGTTCTCCATGGATCCTTGCTCTCTATGATCAATCTATTTCCATTCTCTGAAACATCTAGAGTAGCATTTAACACATCTTTATTATAATGTACTTGTTCTATTTTTATATTAGAATCTTCTAAAATACTCAAATCCTGTCCTTCATTATATAGCTCACCAAATCTATCATTTCTAGAGCCATAATAGGTTAAAAATTCACTTTTTTTCTTAGAATCTAATTTTTCACATTGAACATCAATGATGCAATCTAAAGTAAAAGTATTTCCATCTTTTTTCTTAACAAGTATTTCATTTGCTTTGAAATCTTCCTTTACCTCAAAAACAATATAAAAATTACCACTTACATGTCCATCCAAATGATATCTATCTTTTACATTCTCTACAATGATTTGCGAGATATCGCCTTTATCGATGGATCCTTTCACATTATTTCCATGATTACCAACAATGGTGATCGACTCCACCTCATCATAAAAATGCTCAACATCCTTTTCGCTTTCTGCAAGAAACTGAATCATCACCTTTAAACTAATAGAATCATCTTTTATCTGTGCAGTTTCTAAGACATCCTCAAACAAGGCTTGATTCCCTTGAAAATAGAGCGAAGAAGGAAAGAACCTTATCGATTCTTTTTCAAAAACGCTCGATTTTTGATGACATCCTCCTAAAAAAGTACAGGAAATCATAATTAGTAAACTTAGATATCTTCTTATTATTTTTCGAGTTTCCATTATGTTAATTTCCTTCCCTAGTCTATCTTATAAAATTTTGACTACAACTTTATGTATGCTACAAGCATATGTTTAACCATACCTTCAAATAACATATTATTTATCACTTGTAGATTGCTAGTATCCCTTCAGTTTCTTCACTATTTCTGATATCAGTATATCCTAATTTTATTTACCATCCATTGACTTTTATTCTCATAATGAGCTACCTGTCTTTATTATAGATACATCACAATACTTAGTCAATGGTATCTATTTGTGATGAGATGCTTTTAATATTTACAAGAGTAAAATAGTAAATTCCACACCTATCCATTTACATTCCTTATTATCTATAAAAAACGTGTGATTTATAGAAGTTATATGCTATGATAATAAAGAGATCCTATTGGAGGTGATTATCATTAAACGTATAAAAAAATTCAAAATAGTAGCTTTTGTTATTTTTATTTTTCTATCAATGATAATTGTTCTTAATGTTTTGAAACATAATGAATACAAAGCTGTATCAAAAGATCTTTATCAAGGTTACATTCTTGTTTCAACTGATAATCAAGATATTACAAATGAATTCCGTAATAAATACATTGAGTTTTATAGGAACAAAGAATACAAAAAGATTTATGAAGCCTTAAACAAAACTGAATATGAGATGGTCTATGATAATCAAAACAATAAAATCAAAGTTTTTGATAGTTTAAATTAAGCTCGATTGTTTTTAGACATCACGTCAGTATTGGAATGTAAGTTAGATACCATTTGTTTCTGATACGAATACTTAAACTAAATTGTCAACGCTTTATTAGAAAGCCTGGCAATTTTTTATTATATTAATATCAAATCTCTCATAGCTCTACTTTACAGGTCATACAAAGTAATACATCATTATGTTTATATTATGATATTTTCATTTATTTGACTTACATCTTACCTCTTTCACCTATACTTGCAGTTTGCCAACCTTCCTTAAAAAAATCAATCATTTCTGTTTATAATCGTATCTTCATCAAAATTCAAACATGAATTATCCCTTAGTGCTAATCCAAATGCTGATCTTCTATTTATTTCCATTACTTTATCCGTATCCTTCCGAGCTTCAAAAGTGTCATACTCTTCTTTTGATATTATGTGATATTCAGGAATACCAACAGCACCTGTAAGAAATTCCATAGCATAAAGCTTATCTGAAAACTTTCCAACAGACATCCAATCACCTAATTTTAAACATTTATAATCTTTATAATTCATATTTCACCTCTAGAAAAACTTATGAAATCATTACTTCTTCCACTCAATCATTCTTGCTAATTCTGCTACTTCATTAGATGAATGAAATACAATCTTTTTCTCTTTTATTGCTTTATCGGTCAATTGAATCAATTGAAAAATATCTTTATCCACATCCACATAATGATAATATCTTGCTTCTGGAAATATCATCCAAGGAGAGAAACTATTCTCCTCTAGGTTCTTTACAGTTAAGGTAAGAAATCCTCGTTCGCATTCCAATATAATTTTATATTGATATGGTACGTAATGATATTCTAGATAAAAAACGCACATCTGTACAGGTCCCCAATAGTTAACAAGTACAATATCTCCCTTAAAGATCTTGATCATTGTTTTATGGCATTGTTTCATTCCCTCAATGCTTTTAGATTCACCTTCTAACAATAGTTCCATTTTGACCTCCATAACCTTTATAAATTACATCATTATCCTATTTACCATCTTCTTGTAACATAACATAATTGACAACGGATGATATTATAGAAAATTGAAATGCGATAATTCATTCTTTTCTAAAATAGATAATTCATTCTTTTCTAAAATATAAGTTAACGAAATAAATTTAATTCTTCTATCATTACGTTATCTTATACAATAACATGATCATATGCAATATGCTTCCCTATCACTCCCATTAACTCATCAATAAACCGGAAGTTGTTTACTGTGTGATAAGCCTATAACCTTATCTGTCTAAGAAAGTTGTTAAAACCATTTACACTTCATAGTAAAATTATCAGCATCATGAAATCCTGCTTTCCCATAGTATTTCTCATGCATCTGATCTTTGACAGCCTGTAACTCTATTCCAGCACCACCTTTTTCTTTTACTCTTTTTTCAAGCTCTGATAGTAACATAGTACCATAACCTTTATTTTGCTCACTATGTGAAATCACGATTTCTTCTAACGTATATGCTATAAGATCATCGTATTGTTTAAAATATCCTATCACAAACCCGATTACCTTATCATCGCAATCTTTCATGATAAGCGCATAATTATCATCAATACTAAATAACTGCCGTATACGTTTTCCTGCCGTTTTTTCTGTCCAACAATTTCCCTCATATTCGTTATAATGTTCGATATAAAAGGGAAGAACAAGCCCAATATCATCTTGTAACATTTCACTTACTTTCATATGTACCTCCTGAAATGCAAATTCTTAATTTAATCACTTACTCTCACAAAATTCTCTTATTGCGTTATTTATCCAAATATCACCATTACAAAAACGCCCTTCACCTTTATCACACAAATATTCTAGTGCTTCCTTATATTTTTTTTGATGAATCAGTGTAAGTGAAATTCGCAATTCTTCGTGATAAGGAGAATAAGATAAATTTTTATAAAAAGCATCCAATTCTACTATTTGTATCGTTTGATAAAAATGTTTTAAATATTCTTCGACATATTTTTCTAATTCCTGTAGATTTCCATTTGGTAATTCATCACAACTTTGATATATTTCTACACCACTTACGGTAAATGCACCAATGGCACGTAAACTAAATGGCTCTTTTTTATTGTTTGGCATTTTTAAAAAGTCCCATAACAAATCATCAATCCATAGAGGTTTAATTTCTTCATTTGTATTACAGATAAATCTTCCATCCGCTGTAAAGCCAACGTTAATAAAACATGTGAAAAACTTATCCTCTTTCTGAAACCAGATCATATAATCCTTTTTCTTAAGTTTGTACTTTTTTATTTTTTCTTTCAATATGTTAGGAAGCATTTTATTAAGTTCTCTTAATTTTCTTTGTTGTTCTCTTGTCATATCTATAATATCCTTTCCAATGTGATATTATTTATCTTCATCATATTCTGATATCTATCTTATTCAATTGTAAGCATTATAAAATTGCCATCTTCATAGTTATCTATTCGTTTACCGTCTTCTTCTTTCAGCTCCATTACCTCAGTACTGCCCACATAATATTTCTCTAAAATATCTTTTGGCAGATATTGAGTCTCTTCATGATCCTAAGTTCAGTAATTAAGTTTTGCATATGTTCCACCAGCAGCAGACTTATATTATACTGTTTATACCTCTACTTCTCTAATTGCATAGCATTGATAATTTTCATTTGATTTTCCTCCATAAACTCTAATAAATCTATGACTCCTTGTAAGTAAAACATTTGATTTAACTAACCTCATTATGACATTAAATTTCCTAGAATACAATAAGATTAAGGAATTGGAGTGATTTAAATGATAAAGTATGATAGACTTTGGAAAACAATGAAAACAAAAGGTGTAACACAGTATGATTTGTATACACATTACGATGTAAATCGATCTCAAATAAACAGGTTAAGACACAATAAAAACGTTGAGATATATACCATAAATAAACTTTGTAATATACTAAACTGTAAAGTTGAAGATATTATGGAACATTTCTTTGATGATAATACTTAATACTTAGGTAAAAAAAGCGATCAAATAATGACCGCCTTATACTTTTAGATGAATATCAATTACATTTTTTTCTTTTGTATTTGATTCCATTCCCTATTCTCACACCAATATACTGTATTATCTGTAACATCAAACACCATGGACACTACCGTTGGACATATTGTTTGTGAAGTCTCTTTTAAGATTTTAAAACAATCTGAAACATCAAAGTCCTCCTTTTTATGTTCAAGCATACCTACAGCTTTCTAATATCTGTCCCATCCCATCCAAGGGTGTTGTTCTGTTTCTCCTTTCAATGGAGAAAAATTAGTTAAAACGGAGTAATTGGGTTTAGGTAGATAGCGTGTTCCTTGTCCCGGAATGATTTGTAAGACATTGCCTGCACGATCTGATAATTGGGATTGAAATGTAACACCCGGAATGCTGAAAACCGGTTCTTTTTCAACAAGACTTTTGATTTCAACTAATGTTTTTTTACATAGAAGTAAATCAATATCTAACATCATGATATTTAGACCATCAGTATGAATAGGATTGCTTCTTTCATCAAATGGCCAACAAGTTGGCTATAGCAACAAAATCTCCTCTGGCATTGGCACCAAACAATGGTAACCAACCTTCTTTTTCATCCTTTATGGCAATATATACCTTATCATCCTTTGCAAAGACCTTATACTCCATATCCAAAAGATCTAGATTGAAGCCAATGATCGTTTTATATCCATTGGATACGATACTTGTACACATAATTTGTACTCCTCCTCTTCATCCTACTTACATATTTATTACATCAAATTCAGTTTTATTTGCTTCAATTTTTCTAGATTACCGGTTTGGATTGCAACTATATGATCCGCAATTTGTTTCTCTGACCAATTCCACCATTGTAAATCTAATAATTTGGATATTGTTTCTTCTGAAAAACGTTTTCTAATTGGTTTTGCAGGAATACCACCAACAATCGTATATGGTGGTATATCTTTTGTTACCACAGCTCTTGTGCCAATGATTGCTCCATCGCCAATGGTTACACCTGCCAAAATAACAGCCTCATATCCTATCCACACATCATTGCCAATGATGATATGGCCTTTATTATCCCATGCTTGTGCTACATCTTTCTTATCTAAATTCCATTCTTCGAAAAACAACGGAAATGGATAAGTAGATAGTGAAGATTGCGTATGATTTGCGCTGTTAAATAAGAATTTAGCTCCACAAGCAATCGAACAAAACTTTCCAATGATCAATTTATCCTTGTTCATTGGATAATGATACAAAACATTATTTTCTTCAAATAATCTTGGATCATTTACAAAATCGTTATACATTGTATAGTCACCTACGACTATATTTGCTTTCGTTATCACATTTTTTAAATAAATTGTTTCCTTATCTCCTGTTCGGGGATAAATTTTTTTATCCGAAATAGACATTTGAAAATCCTCCTAATTTAATTTTTCATGTATGCTATTTCGGATAATACAATGCAAAGCCTCACTTCCACCACTCCCTTCATTAAGTATGTTCTTTTTAAATACACTTACTTCATACGTTTCGCAAATATTTCTGCATTTATCAACCATTCACCATCATCTTGTACAGTAACATTTTTCCAGTGGAAACAATGATCTTCGATCTTAGTGAATATCCACTTTCTTCTTTCATCATTGATAAAGGTTAATACGATCATGTCATTTTGTTTTTTTGCTTCAAGTCTGATTATGTTTCCAATATAACCATAAGCCACATCCCATGCATGTGTGTTGGGATTATAGATACGTAGTGAAGATCCATATTCATAATCGGGAAGAATAATAACATCCTGAATAGCCATCCCCTCAAGAGCCCATGAAAAATGCCATTCACCCTGAATGGAAAGGGCTGGATTACTTTCAATATAATCTATTGCCCAACTACCGATAAGTTTTCCAAAATAATCAAACGCTTCAGGTAACGCCGGATTTTTACTATCACTTATGAGCGCTTCTACAAAGTTTTGCATTGGTATTTCCTCCAGTATAAATAAATTCTACCACATTCATTTATTCAAATACATGATATTATACTTTTTTCTTATTTAAATCGATCATCATCTCACTTGACCCACAATCATAACGCTT